>NZ_JBVJBI010000014.1:158316-158469 GCF_055589745.1 Kitasatospora sp. NPDC041917
GCCCGTGCGGCGGCCCAGGCCGCGGCCTGGCAGCCCCGGCTCGACCACGCCGTCCGCACCCACGCCGCACCGCTGCACACACTCGCCGCCCGTGCGGCGGCCCAGGCCGCGGCCTGGCAGCCCCGGCTCGACCACGCCGTCCGCACCCACGCC
>NZ_JBVJBI010000014.1:158567-208841 GCF_055589745.1 Kitasatospora sp. NPDC041917
CCGCACCGCTGCACACGCTCGGATCGCCCCGGCACACCACGCTGCCCGGCAGCCGGCAGCGGGCCGAGCACGACCACGCGCTGGTCTCGGCCGGAGCGGCCGCCGTGCTGCTCGCCGGCGTGCTGCTGGTCGCCACCCCGGGCTCGGCCTCGGCGCAGACCGTGCTGCCCACCACCCCGGGCAGCTCGGCCTTCACCGTGCCGAAGGTGGACGTGCCGAGCGCGGGGCTGGTCCAGGTGGCCGGACCCAGCGCGTACAAGCTGCCCGACGACGGCGACTCCGCGCAGCAGTCCGTGGCCGTGGCGGCCAACCTGCTGCCGTTCGACCCGCCGGCACCGGAACCGGCACCGGAACCGGACGTCGCCGCCGAGCCGGCTCCCGAGCCCGGACCCGCGCCCGATCCCGGGCCGGCCCCGGCTCCCGGATGGTCGGCGCCGGTGCCGAACGCACCGACCAGCAACCCGTACGGGAAGCCCAACCGCAGCTACGCGGCCGGGTACCACACCGGGGTGGACTTCGCGGTCGCCCCGGGCACGCCGCTGCTGGCGGTCGGCGACGCGACCGTGGTGTCGGCCGGCTGGGACGGCGCGTACGGCAAGGAGGTCGTGCTGCGGCTGGCGGACGGGCACTTCGCGCAGTACGCCCACATGTCCTCGGTCGCCGTCTCGGCCGGCGGGCGGGTGTCCGCGGGCGAGCGGATCGGCATGTCCGGGAGCACCGGCAATTCGACCGGGCCGCACCTGCACTTCGAGATCCGCACCAGCAACCGCTACGGCGCGGTGGTCAACCCGATCGCCTACCTCGCGGGGCACGGCGTCACGAACTTCTGAGCCGCCCTGCGGCGCTCAGCCGGCGCCGGGCGCGGGGTGGCTGATCCGGGCGCCGATCTCCAGCGCGATGTCCCGGGCCGCGCCGATCGCCTCGTCCAGGTCGGCGGGGGGCAGCCGCTCGCCCCACACGTTCGGGGCGTGACCGCAGTCCGCGTTGTCCTGCTTGACCAGGAACAGCGACGAATGGACGGTGAACAGCGCCATCGCGGCCCGCAGCCGGTCGTGGAAGTCCGCGTCCGGCCCGTGCACCAGCTGCATCATGGTGATCATGCGATCCCTGAAGGCCAGCCCGGCCGGGGACTCGCGCAGCGCGGGCTGGTTCTCGTGGAAGAAGCGCAGCAACGGGGCCCGCTCGGCCATCCCGTCCGCGAAGCGGCGGATCAGCTCGTCGCGCACCTCCGGGCTCCAGACCTGCTGGCGGCCCCACGCGACGGTCTCGTCGATCGGCGCGGCCATCCGCTCGACGATGCCCAGGACGATGTCGTCCTTGGTCTTGAAGTGGTAGTAGAGCGCGGCCTTGGTGACACCCAGGCGGTCGGCGATCTCGCGCAGTGAGGTCTGCTCGTAGCCCTGCTCGGAGAAGAGCTCCAGTGACACCTCGATGATGCGAGCCCGGGTGTCGCTGCGGGGGCTGTGCGGAGTGCCCATGGCCTGCCTCATGACTGCGTCGGTGACTACTGCGGACCCCGGGACGGCGGCCGCCCCGGACTCATTCTCCCTGCCCAGAAGGCCGGTCGGGAAACTGGCTTGACGACCGGCTAGTAAACAACCTACCGTGCCGACGGTCGATAAACTAGCCGGGCGACAAGTAAGTGAGCCGCCGCACGGCGCGACGCTCCGTCCGAACCACCTCCGGGAGACCCCTCTCATGTCACAGCCCAAGACCACCGGCCCGGCGCCGGAGGACAGGACGGCCGAGGAGGAGCAACCGCGGTCACCGCGCGAGATCCGCCTCGTCATGGTCGGCCTGGTCGTCACCATGCTGCTGGCCATGCTCGACAACCTGATCGTCGGCACCGCGATGCCGACCATCGTCGGTGAGCTCGGCGGCGCCGAGCACCTGTCCTGGGTGGTCACCGCGTACACCCTGGCCACCGCCGCCTCCACCCCGATCTGGGGCAAGCTCGGCGACATGTACGGCCGCAAGGGCAGCTTCCTCACCTCGATCGTGATCTTCCTGGTGGGCTCGGCGCTGTCCGGCCTGGCGCAGAACATGAACGAGCTGATCGGCTTCCGCGCCGTGCAGGGCCTGGGCGCCGGCGGTCTGATGGTCGGCGTCATGTCGATCATGGGCGCGCTCGTCCCGCCGCGCGACCGCGGCAAGTACCAGGGCATGTTCGCCGCGGTGATGGCCCTCGCCACTGTCGGCGGCCCGCTGGTCGGCGGCTTCATCACCGACCACCTGAGCTGGCGCTGGACCTTCTACATCAACCTGCCGCTCGGCGTGATCGCGCTCGCCGTGGTCATCGTGACCCTGAAGCTGCCGAAGGTCCGCAGCTCCGCCAAGATCGACTACCTGGGCGCCGTCCTGCTCACCACCGGCATCACCTCGCTGGTGCTGATCACCACCTGGGGCGGCCAGCAGTACGCCTGGGGCTCCAAGGAGATCCTCGGCCTGGGCGCGCTCGCCGCCGCCTCGCTGATCGCCTTCTGCTACGTGGAGCAGCGGGTCGAGGAGCCGATGCTCCCGCTCAGCCTGTTCCGCAACCTGAACTTCACCCTGGTCTCGATCATCGGCTTCATCGTCGGCTTCGTGATGTTCGGCTCGACCGTCTTCCTGCCGCTCTACCAGCAGGTCGTCCAGGGCGCCTCGGCCACCAACTCCGGCCTGCTGCTGATGCCGATGATGTTCGGCATGCTGGTGATCTCGCTGGTGGTCGGCCAGGCCGTCACCAAGACCGGCAAGTACCGGATCTTCCCGATCATCGGCACCGTCGTGATGACCGCCGGCCTGATCCTGCTCTCCACCATGGGCACCGGGACCAGCAGCTTCACCTCGGCCTGCTGGATGATCGTGCTGGGCGCCGGCATGGGCTTCCTGATGCAGATCACCATGCTGGTCGCGCAGAACAGCGTCGAGCTCAAGGACATGGGCGTGGCCAGCTCCACCGCCACCCTGTTCCGCACCATCGGCGGTTCCTTCGGTGTCGCGCTGTTCGGCGCGCTGTTCAACAACCGGGTGACCGACACCATGAAGGAGCGGCTCGGCGAGCAGGCCGCCGCCGGCGGCGGCGTGCAGGACCCGGGCCAGATGAGCCCGGCCGCGCTGCGCAAGCTGGACCCGGCCATCCAGGACGCCTACCACCACGCGGTGTCCAACGGCATGCACACCGTCTTCCTGTGGGGTGCGGGCGTGGCCGTGATCGCGATAGCGGCGGCGGTGTTCCTGCGCGAGGTGCCGCTGCGCGGGACCGGCAAGGGCGAGAAGCCGGCCGAGTCCTCGCTGGAGGCGGCGGCCGTCTGATGGTCCCGCCCGTACGGCGCCCCCGGGAGGTTCGTCCTCCCGGGGGCGCCGTCGTGTTCCGCCGCTTACTGGGGCAGCCGGTAGACGCCCTGCTCGACCGGCTCGACCAGGCCGTCCGCCACCAGGCCGTCCAGCGCCCGGGCCCGCTGCACCGCGTCCGGCCAGACCGCGTCCAGCCGGGCCTGCGGCACCGTCCCGTGCGCCTCGCGCAGCACCGCGAGCAGCTTGCCGCGCACCTGGCGGTCCGTCCCCTCGTAGGACTGACCGCGCCGGGCAGGGCCCTCGTACGGCGGGCGGCCGGCCCGCTGCCAGGCGCAGGCGGTGAACAGCGGGCAGTCCCCGCACTCCGGGCCGCGCGCGGTGCAGACCAGCGCGCCCAGCTCCATCACGCCGACCGCCCAGGTGGCCGCCGTCTCCGCGTCGTCCGGCAGCAGCGCGGTGGCGGTGCGGCGCTCGGCCGCGGTGGTCGCCTGGGGCGGGTACTCGACCCCGGTCACCGCGCGGGCGAAGACCCGGCGGACGTTGGTGTCCAGCACCACGTGCCGCTGGCGGAAGGCGAAGGAGGCGACGGCGGCGGCGGTGTACTCCCCCACCCCGGGCAGCGAGAGCAGCGTGGCGTGGTCGTCCGGGACCTCGCCGCCGTGCTCCTCGGTGATCGCCACCGCGGCCGCGTGCAGGCGCAGCGCCCGGCGCGGGTAGCCCAGCCGGCCCCACATCCGGACCGCCTCGCCGGACGGCTCGGCGGCGAGGGCGGCCGGGGTCGGCCAGCGGGTGAGCCAGGCCTCCCAGGCGGGCAGCACGCGCTTGACCGGGGTCTGCTGGAGCATGAACTCGCTCACCATGACCGCCCAGGGCGTCGCGTCGGGGGTCCGCCAGGGCAGGTCCCGCTTGCTCGCCTCGTACCAGTCCAGGACGGTCGAGTGGAACAGCGGCAGGGGCATCGGCAGCCGGGCGGCGTCGGCGGCGGAGACAGGGACGGAGGGGGTGGTGATGGCAGTCATGGCCCTTCGATCCTCCCATGCCCGCCGACCGGGCCGAAGTGGATCGGGCCACTCCGGATCCTCCCGGGGAAGCTCCGGAAATCGTCCGATTGGAGCTCGCTCGAACGGATCAAATGGCGGATCATGTGAAGGAAGGGGCGACTGTGCGGTGTTGGTGAGTCAATCGCCACACACAGTCTCGTAGAGTTTGATCGTGCCTTCTCTGCGTCAACCCGTCGGACCACTGCCGGCCTCGATCTACTGGCGTCGGCGCATCGTCGTGCTCGTCGCCGCCGCGGCGGTCGTCGCCCTGATCGCCTGGCTGATGATCGACCCGGGCGGGGGCGGTGACGGCGGCTCACCGGGCAACGCCGCACAGGCCGTTCCGTCCCAGTCCCAGAACCAGACCCCGGCCCAGGCCATCACGCCCGGCGCCTCCCCGAGCGGCCCCGCGGCACGCCCTGGCGGCGGCACCGGCGGCCCGGTGGCGGGCGGCGGCGGCACCGAGGTCAACCTCAGCGGCGGCACCGGCACCGGCGGCGCCAACCCGGCCCCCGGAGGCGGCGCAGCGCCGGCGACCGGCGGCGGTACGGGCGGCGGCACGGCCGGCGGCGGCACGGGCGGTGCTCCGGCCGTGAACACCCCCGAGATCATGGCGCTGCCGGTCTGCGCCTCCTCGCAGGTGGCGCTGGAGCTGGCCGGCACCCAGAACTCGTACCAGCCCAAGGACAAGCCCCGGCTGGCCCTGACGGTCAAGAACTCCTCCGGCACCAACTGCCGGGTGGACCTGGGCCGCACCGCCTCCGTGATCACGGTGAGCGGAAGCACCAACGACCGGGTCTGGTCCTCCGGTGACTGCCCGGCCGACAAGGGCAACATCTGGGTGCAGCTCGGCGCGAACGGCAGCCAGACCGAGACCTTCACCTGGGACCGCAGCCGCAGCAAGCCGCAGTGCGCGACCGCCGACCAGACGCCGCCGCCGAGCGGCACCTACGTGGTGCTCGCGGAGCTCACCGGGCTCTCCGGGGACAAGGTCTCGGCGCGGGCCTCGATCCGACTGGACAGCTGAGAACCGGTCAACTTTCCTGGAGCCCCCGGCCGCCGCGCGGCCGGGGGCTCCGTCGCGTCCGGGGGCGGGTTCGGTGCGGTGCTCCGCGGTGCTCCGCGCTTCGGCGCGGCACGGCTCCCGTTCGGTGCGGCTCCGGTTCGTGCGGACGTGCGACGGCCCCCGGGGAGGTCTGTCCCCGGGGGCCGTCGCCGAGTTCGGGTGTCCGTACGGCTGCGCGTCAGGTCAGACGTAGCGCTCCAGGATGGACGATTCGGCAAGGCGGGACAGGCCCTCGCGGACCGAGCGGGCGCGGGTCTCGCCGACGCCCTCGACGGTCTGCAGGTCGTCGATGCTCGCGGCGAGCAGCTTCTGGAGGCCGCCGAAGTGCTCGACCAGGCGCTCTATGACCGTGTTGGGCAGGCGCGGGATCTTCGCCAGCAGGCGGTAACCGCGCGGCGAGACGGCGGAGTCCAGCGACTCCGGCGAGCCCGAGTAGCCGAGCGCCTTGGCGACGGTCTGGAGGTCCAGCAGCTCGGCGTGGGTGAGCGCCTCCAGGTCGGCCAGCACCTCGGTGACCGTCCGGCCCTTCTTGGCGGCCCGCTCCGGGAAGTAGTCCCGGGCGACCAGCTCGCGCTCCGGCTCCACGCCCGCGATCAGCTCGTCCAGCTGGAGCGAGAGCAGCCGGCCGTCGATGCCGAGCTCCAGCACGTAGCCGGCGATCTCGGTGGCGATCAGCCGGACCATCTCCAGGCGCTGGGCCACGGCGGTGACGTCCCGGACCGTCACCAGGTCCTCGATCTCCAGCGCGGAGAGCGTGCCGGCCACCTCGTCCAGGCGCAGCTTGTAGCGCTCCAGGGTGGCCAGCGCCTGGTTGGCGCGGGACAGGACGGTGGTGGAGTCCTCCAGCACCCGGCGGGTGCCGTTGACGTACATCGCGATCAGCCGCATCGAGTGCGAGACCGCGACCACCGGGTAGCCGGTCTGCCGGTTGACCCGCTCGGCGGTGCGGTGGCGGGTGCCGGTCTCGTCGGTGGGGATGGTCGAGTCCGGCATCAGGTGCACGCCGGCCCGGACGATCTTGGTGATGTCCTTGTCGAGCACCACCGCGCCGTCGAGCTTGCACAGCTCGCGCAACCGGGTGGCGCTGAACTCGACGTCCAGGACGAAGCCGCCGGTGCACAGGGACTCGACGGTCTTGTCGAAGCCCAGCACGATCAGACCGCCGGTGTTGGCCCGCAG
Source organism: Kitasatospora sp. NPDC041917 (assembly GCF_055589745.1). Lineage (NCBI taxonomy): Bacteria > Bacillati > Actinomycetota > Actinomycetes > Kitasatosporales > Streptomycetaceae > Kitasatospora > Kitasatospora sp. NPDC041917. The sequence goes on from NZ_JBVJBI010000014.1 coordinate 165,129, forward strand.
GACCCGCTCCAGGCCGTCACGAAGCGCGGTACCGGGCGCGATGGCGGTGAGGGAGGCCCGCAGCAGGGCCTCCTCGCGGGAGGCCTTGTCCGCCCCCCGGTCGCTGGCTGCCACGTGACTCCTCCGGTCGACCCGTGCCGCGCGCCTCACGCCGTGCGCCGGTCCGCGGTCTGTTGCTCTGTCGCTCAGTACCGCTCGGTACTGCCTTTTGGCCAATGAGACTGGGGAAAGTCTAACTGTGTGCGGCTTCGGCAGGGCTTGGGTCAGCGCAGTTCGTCGGAGTCCAGCGGCTCCCAGCCCTCCATCAGCTCCTCGGGGTACGCCGCGGGGCGGTCCGCGGCCCGGGCGGAACGCGGGGCCGGCGGCGCCGACGGTGCCTCACCGCGCGGCTCGGTACGCGGCTTGGCGGCCGAGCGGCGGCGGCCCGGGATGGCCCGCAGCGCCTCGCCGATGTCGGCCACCTCGACCACCTTCATGCCCGGCGGCACCTTGCCCGGGTCCGGCGGGACGAGGGCGTGGGTGAAGCCCAGCCGGTGCGCCTCGGCGAGCCTCCGCTGCACACCCGTCACCCGCCGCACCTCGCCCGCCAGGCCGACCTCGCCGATCGCCACCAGGTTGCTGGGCAGCGGGGTGTCGGTGGACGAGCTGGCCACCGCGAGCGCCACCGCGAGGTCCGCGGACGGCTCGGTCAGCTTCACCCCGCCGACCGTCGCGGTGTAGATGTCCTGCTTGCCGAGCTTCACCCCGCCGTGCCGCTCGACCACGGCCAGGATCATCGCGATCCGGGGGGACTCCAGGCCCGAGGTGGTGCGCCGCGGCGAGGGGATCTGCGAATCCACCATCAGCGCCTGCACCTCGGCCACCAGCGGGCGCTTGCCCTCCAGGGTGACGGTGAGGCAGGTGCCGGGAACGGGCTTGTCACGCCTGGTCAGGAAGAGGCCGGACGGGTCGGCCAGGCCGACGATGCCCTCGTCGTGCAGCTCGAAGCAGCCCACCTCGTCGGTGGCGCCGTAGCGGTTCTTGACCCCGCGGATGAGCCGCAGCCGGGCGTGCCGGTCACCCTCGAAGCTCAGCACCACGTCCACCAGGTGCTCCAGCAGGCGCGGACCGGCGATCTGGCCGTCCTTGGTGACGTGGCCGACCAGCAGGGTGGCCATGCCGCGCTCCTTGGACGCCCGGATCAGCGCGCCCGCCACCTCGCGGACCTGGGCCGGGCCGCCGGGGGCGCCGTCCAGCTCCGCGGAGGCGATGGTCTGCACCGAGTCCAGGATCAGCAGGCCGGGGTTGACCGCCTCGATGTGCCCGAGCACCGCGCCGAGATCCTGTTCGGCGGCGAGGTAGAGGTGCTCGGAGAGGGCGTTGATCCGGTCCGCGCGCAGCCGGACCTGGCCGGCCGACTCCTCGCCCGTGACGTAGAGCGTGCGGTGCTGCGCGGTGGCCGCCTTGGCGGCGACGTCCAGCAGCAGGGTGGACTTGCCGACGCCGGGCTCGCCCGCCAGCAGCACCACCGCGCCGGGCACCAGGCCGCCGCCGAGCACCCGGTCCAGCTCCGGCACGCCCGTCGAACGGGCCGTCGCGACCTGGCCGTCCACCTCGGCGATCGGGCGGGCGGGCGCGCTGACCGGACCCGCGGCCGTCGTGCGGATCGGCACCGCTCCGTACTCCTCGACCGTGCCCCAGGCGTTGCACTCCGGGCAGCGGCCGACCCACTTGGGCAGCTGGTTGCCGCACTCGGTGCATCGGTATGCCGGGCGGGGCTTGGCGGTGGTCTTGGAACGCGGAGGCATGCGGCCCACCGTAGCGCCTGGGTGTGACAACGGCGGGCCCGCCGGCGGGCCCGCCGCGCATCCAGACAGATGGACGATGTTGTTACCCGAAAGAAGTACATACGCGGCGAATGGTCGGAGTCAGCCGTCCGCGTTCTCTACCGTCGGACGGGTGACGACGAGAACTGTTGGGCCGACCGGGGCGGTCGGGCCTGGGTGGTCGGGCCGGCCGGAGAGGTCTCGGTGGCTGACCGGGGCGGTCGGGCCCGCCGAGTCGGCCGGGGCCACGGGCTCCGGGGCCGCAGGCTCGGCCGGGCCTGTCGAACAGCGGACCGGCGCCGCGCTCACGGCGTACGACCGGCAGGTGGACGGCCTGTTCACCTACTGCCTCTCGGTGCTCTGCGAGCACGACGCGGCCGCCGACGCCCTGCGCGAGGTCCGCGAACTGGCCCGGCGGCACGGCGCCCGGCTCGCCGAGCCCGGGCTGCTGCGCGCCTGGCTGTTCTCGCTCGCCCGGTACTGCTGCCTGCGCCGGCTCGCGGACGGTGGCCCGGCCGTGGCGGGTGCCGGGACCGGTACCGGGCGGGCTGCGGCGGCCGGCGCCGCACCGGACGAGGCCGAGACGGACGAGACCGGGGCCGAGGCGGCCCGGCGGCGGCGCGAGCTGTCCTCGCTCGCCTGGCCCGAGGCGGCCGGCACCGACCCGGAACAGCGCGAGGCACTGGAGCTGTCCGTCCGGCACCGGCTGACCCCGCTGGAGGTGGCGGCGGTGCTGGGCCTGCCGTTCGAGCGGACCCGCGCGCTGCTGGCCGGAGCCGAGGCCGAGGTCGCCCGGACCAGGGCGGCACTGCTGGTGCTCGGCGTGGGCAGTTGCCCGGAGCTGGACCGGCTCGGCGGCGCCGGGGCGGAGTCCTGGCGGGACTGGGTGCTCGGCCCGGCCCTGCGACGGGAACTGGTGCAGCACGTGCTGGACTGCCCGACCTGCCGGGGTACGGCGGAGCGGGTGGCCGCGCACGAGGCCGCCGAGGGTGCGGCCGGGCTGTCGGGGCTGGCGCTGCTGCGCGCTCCGGTGGACAGCTCCGGGACCGGCGCGGTCACCGGCGCGGTCACCGGCGCGGCGACCGCCCGGGCGGCTGCCGTTCGGGCGGCGGCTGCTCCGGCGACGGCGGCTCGGGTGGCGGAGCCGGGGCTGCGGTTCGACCAGAGCGGCTTCCCCCGGCACCGGGCGCCGGACGCGGGGCGCGGGCTGGCGGTGCGCCGGCGGGTGGTGACCACCGGGGTGCTCGCGGCCGTCCTGGCGGCGCCGGTGATCGCGCTCTGGGCCGGGCACCGGGGCGGCGGCGGATCGGGTTCCGCGGCCTCGGTGTCGGCGGTGCGGGTGGACGGGGCCGGGCAGCCCGCCGGGCAGGGGCCACGGCCCGCGGTGGACGGCCCGACGGGGTCGGGTGCGCCCGGCATGCCCGGGCTGGAGCTGGCGGGGGCCGGGGTCGGGATGGTCGCGGATGGTGCCGGTGTGGACGGTGCAGAAACGTTGCTTCCCGGGTTTCCGCGGCTCACCTTCCAGGGCTCGGTGATCCCGGTCCCGGCCCACGGCGCGACCCCGCTCGACAGCCCGGCCCTGGTCGCCGCACCGGCCCCATCCGTCGACCGGGCCTCCGCGACGGGCACCGGAGAGCCCGTCCCGGCCGGGCTGCTCACCGTCGAGGCCGGCGAGTACGGCAGCCGGACCATCCTCACCCTCACCAACTCCGGCACCACCGAGATCCGTTGGCACGCGGTGACGGAGGCCGGCTGGCTCCGGCTCAGCCGCGACTCCGGCACCCTGGCGCCCGGCCAACGGATCACCGTGATCGTCACCGTGGACGAGGACCAGGCGCCGACCGCGCACTGGACCGCCCGGATCGCGCTGCCGCCCTCGCAGGCGGTGGTCACCCTGGAGGGCGGACCGCACAACCGCGGTGGCTCCGCCTCCTCCCCGGCCGATCCGTCGCCGTCCTCGGCGCCGGCGCCGCCGCCGACCGGTTCCGCCGACACCTCGCCCACGGCGGCCCCCACCACGTCGAGCCCGCCCACGTCGTCCCCCTCGCCGTCCGGCCCGCCGACCGGCTCCCCGTCCCCCTCGGGCACGGCCACCACCGCCCCCGGCCCGAACACCCCACCGCCACCTCGCTGACACCACAGCCCGCCGGGGCACCTGGGCGCGTGAGAAGTCGGCCCGGCCGACTTCTCACGCCCAACGCGTCGGGCATCGGCGGCCGTGCAGACCGGCCGGCCACTGCCACCCCCTGAAGCCGGGCCAAGGGCGCACGAAAAGTCGAGCGGGCCGACTTCTTGTGCGCAACAGAGTCAGCCCAGCAGCGCGTGGGCCGGCCTGCACGTCCCAGCCGCCAGCCCGGGCAGGGAGGGATGCGTGAGAAGTCGAGCGGGCCGACTTCTCACGCCCAACGGGTCGGACGTCAGCGGCGATGCAGACCGGCCTGCCGATGCCACCCCAGAAGCCGGACCGAGGATGCACAAGAAGTCGACCAGGCCGACTTCCCGTGCGGGATGGGAAGCCAGCACGCCAGCAGGAGGGGCTGGGGCCGAGGGGGGGTGGGCGTGCTGCGGGGCGTCAGGCCCGGTGGATCGGCGGGGGCTGGTAGCTGCCGTCCAGGACGGCGGGCTCGGGCTGGTAGATGCGGAGGATGGGGCGGAACTCGCCGGGCGGGGTGGGGAGCCAGTTGGCGGCGGCGGCCGGGTCCTCGGGCTGGTCGTGCTGGAGGGCCAGGGTGAGGGAGCCGTCCTCGGCGTGCACGAGGCCGGGGGTGCGGTCGCCGATCGAGTAGCGGTCGATCGGGTTCTCCACCAGGTAGTAGTCCGGGACGGAGTACATCGTGACGGACCAGAAGGCCCCGGCCGGGGGCGGCTGGTCGAAGCGCAGGGTGTAGTCGTGGGCCCCGGTGAGGGGTCGGCCGTCGGAGTCGTCGTAGGTCATCGCGTACGAGGCCTCGTAGGCGTGGTTGCCCCAGAGGCCGGCCCGGGCGGCGGCGGCCCGGCTGAGGTAGGCGGCGCGGCGGTCGGGGATGCGCCATTCGGGGTCGTCCAGGGTGCCGGGGCCCAGGTGGTCGGTGTTGTAGTCGAACAGGTGGAGCGTGCTGCGCCACTCGCCGGGCGGGTGGTCCTCGGGCGGGCGGGTGGCGTCCTCGACCCGTTCGCGGCCGGCGGCGAGGCCCTTGGCCAGCGTCAGCGTCCATTCGGGGGCGGCCGAGCGGTACGGCGAGGCGCCGTCGTCCAGCAGGCCGAGCGGGGCGAAGCGGCGCTGGTACTCGATGTCCGCGGTGGCGGGCGGGAAGGCCTGCATCCAGACCCGCAGCCGCTCGAAGAAGGCCAGCCGCTCGGGGACGTCCCCGTCCGGCTCGGGCAGTCCGGCGACCAGGCCGCCGGGTTCCAGCGGCTCCAGTTCCAGGGCGGACTGGAGGGCCCGGACCCGGGGCAGGTCGTCCGGCCCGGTGCAGGCGAAGCGGCCGACGAGGGTGCCGACGGTGGTCGGCAGCTCGATCACCCGGTTCGGGTCCGGCGGGGTGCCGTGCCAGCCTGGTGGGACGATCAGCCAGGTCTGCGCTCCGGTGCCGGTGGCCCGGCGGCCGAGGTAGGCGACGTTGTCCGTCCAGGCGTCGATGATCTGCAGCACGTAGTAGGCGCCCGCGGTGTCCGGGACGCGCAGCACCTGGGGGCCTTCGGAGAGGTCGAGCTGGGCGATCGAGTAGATCGTGTCGTTGTTGACCGAGACGAAGCGGTCGGCCGGACCGGCCAGCCGGGTGGCGTGGCTGATGTGGTTGAACGGCGCCGCCGGCAGGGTGCCCAGGCCGCCGTGGGCGAAGCGCTCGACCATGGTGAGGCCGGCGACCAGCGGGTAGCCGTAGACGTACGCGTCGGCGGCCAGGGCCTCCAGCTCGGGCTGGTTCATCGCGGGTCCTTCGTCCGGGGCGGGCAGCCGGTCGGCGGAGTGCTCGGCGTCGGCGGGCCGTTCGTCACCGGCGGCGGCCGGCGGGTCCGCCGTCCGGGCCGTGCTCCGGGCCGTGCTCCGGGCGGGCGCCGGACCGGGGTTCGGTCGCCGACCGCGGTACACCTCGGATGCTAAGCGGGGCCGAGTGGGGCGGCATGTCGGACCGGACGCCCCGCGGCATCCGGCGACCCGACGCCCGTGACCGGACGCCCGTGACCCGACTTCTGCAGCCCGACTTCTCCGGCCCGACTTCTCCGGCCCGGCATCTGCTGACCGCGAATCCGGGCGTACGGGCGGCGCGGCCGGGAGAGGGTCCTCGGTATGAAGATCCTCTTGCTTGGGGGCTCGTCCTTCCTGGGACGGGCCTACGCTGCCGAGGCCCTCGCCCGGGGCCACCGGGTGACCACCTTCAACCGCGGTCGCAGCGCCGCCGACCTGCCCGGCGTCGAGGCGGTCCGGGGCGACCGCGACAGTGCCGGGGACCTCGCCCGGCTGGTGGACGGCCGCAGCTGGGACGCCGTCGTCGACACCTCCGCCCAACAGCCCGCCCAGGCCGCGCTCAGCGCCCGGCTGCTGCGCGAGCGGGCCGGCCACTACACCTTCGTCTCCTCCGTGCACGCCTTCGCCGACTGGCCCGCCCGGGCGGTCGACGAGGACTCCGCACTGCACCCCTGCCCCGCCGACACCCCGCCCGGCCAGCCGCCCGCCACCGCCCTGAAGGCCGGCTGCGAGCGCGCCGTGCTGGCGGGGTTCGGCGCCGGGCGCACGCTGGTGCTGAACAGTGGACTGCTCGTCGGACCGTACGAGTTCGGCGGCCGACTGCCCTGGTGGCTGGAGCGGATGGCACGCGGTGGGCGGGTGCTGGCCCCGGGGGATCCTCGACGGACCATGCAGGTGATCGACGTCCGGGACTTCGCCGGCTTCGGGCTGGACCTGCTGACGGCCGGGACGGCGGGGCGCTACATCACCACGGCGCCGCCTGGGCGGCTGAGCTTCGGCGAGTGGCTGGCGACCTGCCGGGAGGTCGCGGGGGCCGCGGACACCGAGTTGGTCTGGGTGCCGGACGAGCCGCTGCTCGCCGAGGGGCCGGACCAGGTGGGCGCGTGGACCGAACTCCCCCTCTGGGCACCGGACCTGCCCGAGATGGCGGGCGCCTGGCTGGCCGACACCGGCCGGGCGGAGGCGGCCGGACTGCGCTGCCGCCCGTTCGCCGAGACGGCGCGGGACACCTGGGAGTGGCTGCGGCGACGCGGGCCGGTCGAGGACACCGACGCCGAGGGGCGCAAGGGGCGGCCGGGGGCGGCGGTGCGGCAGGGCCTCGAACCCGCCAAGGAACGGCGGCTGTTGGCCGCCCTCGGCTGACGGCGGCGCCGGTCGGCAGCGGTGCCCGGGCACCGGTAGTGGGAAGTCGGCCGGACCGACTTCCCACTACCGGCGACACTCCCAGCGCCACTCCCGGCGCCACGCCCGGCGCCACGCCCAGCGCCACGCCCAGCGCCACGCCCGGCAAGACTCCTTGGGGCGCTCCTCAGGGCGCTCCGGGGACGTGTTCGACGCGCGCCGCCTTCGGCGCGGGCGCCCCGTTCAGTGCGTGCGGCGGGTGACCAGCTCGGCGAGCGCCAGCAGCTCGTCCGCCGCGGCCGGCTCCGGGACGGCGGCGGCCAGCTGCGCCATCGCCGCGGCCATCCGCTCGCAGGACTCGCCCTGCGCCCAGCCGCGCCCGCCGGCCGCCTCGACGGCCACCGCGCACTGCGCCAACTCCTCGGCGTCCAGCGGGCGTTCGATCGCGTACAGCTCGGCCAGCAGCTTGCCCTCGACGGTGCCGGATCCCAGCGCCGCGACCACCGGCAGCGACTTCTTCCGGGCGACCAGGTCCGCGCCGACCGGCTTGCCGGTGACCGCCGGATCCCCCCAGATGCCGATCAGGTCGTCGATCAGCTGGAAGGCCAGGCCGATCTCCCGCCCGAAGCAGTCCAGCGCCTGCGCCGCCTCCTCGGAGGCGCCCGCGTACAGGGCGCCCATCGCGCAGGCCGCGCCCAGCAGCGCGCCGGTCTTGGCCTCCGCCATCGCCAGGCACTCGGGCAGCGAGACGTCGTTGCGCCGCTCGAAGGCGCAGTCGATCTGCTGGCCCTCGCAGAGCTCCACCACGCAGTCGGCGAGCCGGCGGATCGAGCCGTGGGCGGCCGGGTGGGTGTCCTCGGCGAGCAGGCGCAGCGCGAGGGAGTGCATGGCGTCCCCGGCCAGGATGGCCTCGGTGGTGCCGAACACCCGCCAGGCGGTGGGCCGGTGGCGCCGGGTGTCGTCCCGGTCGATGACGTCGTCGTGGAGCAGGGTGAAGTTGTGCACCAGCTCCACCGCGGCGGCCGCGGCGACGGCCTCGTTGGGCTTGCCGCCCAGGGCCTGGGTGGCGGCGAGGACCATGGCCGGTCGGATCGCCTTGCCGGCGGAGGCCTGGGCCGGCGTGCCGTCCGCCTCCCACCAGCCGAAGTGGTAGCCGGCCACCTTGCGCATGGTGCCGGGCAGCGAGTCGACGGCGGCCCGCAGGACCGGGTCGACCAGGGCGCGGGTCCGGGCGAGGATGTCGGCCGCCTCGTGGCCCTCTTTGTGGTCCCGCTCCAGCGTGGGACTGGTCATGGGTGTTTCCCCCTGTCGGGCGCCTGTCGTGGGACGGCCCGCCGACGGCGGGCCGGGGTTGCGCTGTGCCGGTGCGCGCCGGGCCAGTGCGCAGCAGGTATGCGCCGGGCCAGTGCGCAGCAGGTACGCACCGGGTCGGTACGCAGCCGCCCGGCCGGGGCCGGTGGACGGCCCCGACGGACGGCGCGGCTCTGCGAGCGGCCCCGCGAACCGTCGGTACTGCGCGATCCGTCAGTGCTGCGCGATGTCCACGTTCTCCAGGACACCGACCGCGTCCGGCACCAGGATCGCGGCGGAGTAGTAGGCGCTCACCAGGTAGGAAATGATGGCCTTGTCGTCGATTCCCATGAACCGCACCGAGAGGCTGGGCTGGTATTCATCCGGAATTCCGGTCTGGTGCAGGCCGATGACGCCCTGGTTGTCCTCCCCGATTCGCATCGCGATGATCGAGCTGGTGCTCCCGACGATCGGGATCTTGTTGCACGGGAAGACCGGGACGCCGCGCCAGGACATGATCTGCTTGCCCTCGACCTCGACCGTCCCCGGGTAGAGGCCGCGCTTGTTGAGCTCCCGGCCGAAGGCGGCGATGGCCCTGGGGTGGGCCAGGAACATCCTGGTGCCGCGGCGGCGACTGAGCAGCTCGTCCATGTCGTCCGGGGTGGGCGGGCCGGAGTGGGTCTGGAACCGCTGCTCGTACGCGGCGTTGCCGAGCAGGCCGAACTCGGGGTTGTTGACGAGCTCGTGCTCCTGGCGCTCGCGCAGGGCCTCGATGGTCAGCCGCAGCTGGTGCTCGGTCTGGTTCATCGGCTGGTTGTAGAGGTCGGCGACCCGGGTGTGCACCTTGAGGATCGTCTGCGCGACGCTCAGCTCGTACTCGCGCGGCTTGAGCTCGTAGTCGACGAAGGCGCCGGGCAGCTCGTACTCGCCCTGGTGGCCGGCGGCGAGGTCGATCGCGGCCTCGCCGTGCTTGTTCTGCGCCTGCTGGAAGCCGTTCAGGTACTCGATGACCTGGAGCTGCAGCGCCTCGGAGCGGTCGTGCAGCTCCTGGAAGGAGGGCCAGGACAGCGTCAGCACGGTGCCGGAGGTCGCGGCGCGGACGGTGTACGGCCAGTCGCCGCCGTCCTGCCGGATCGCCTCGTCGCCGAGGTGGTCGCCGTCGGCGAGGGTGCCGACCACCGTCTCCTCGCCGTACTTGCCGGTGCCCAGCCGGTCGAGCTTGCCGTGGGCGATCAGGAACACCTCGGTGATCGGCGCCCCGGCCTGGACCAGGACGTCGCCCGCATTGAAGTCCCGCTGCACGAAGCGCGAGGCCAGCTCCTCCAGCACGGCCTCGTCCTGGAAGCCGCGCAGCACCGGCACCTCGGCCAGCGTGGGCGGGACGATCCGCACCTCGGCGCCGGTCTTGACGAAACCCACCCGGCCGCGGCCGACCGAGTGGCGCAGGCGGCGGTTCACCCGGTAGGTGCCGCCGGACACCTGCACCCAGGGCAGCCTCCTGAGCAGCCAGCGCGGGCTGATGCCCTGCATCTGCGGCGCGGACTTGGTGGTCGTCGCGAGGTTCCGCGCGCCCGCCGTGCTCAGACTCTGCTGCTGCCGGATCTCCGGTTGCGCACCGGGCGCGGGAATACCGGCATTCGTTTCGGTCGACATGAGGGGAGCCCTTCGCATATCCCAATGAAGCGTCGCCTTGCACATGCGTGTTGCAGCTTCATGGTGGGCCCATTCAGGGGCGCCCCGCAATCACTCGTTCGAGTGGTTCCGAATGGCCGAACAAATAGTACGAATGGATCACCCAATCGATATTTGTTCGACTATTTATTCGAACATATCGGAGTGCCGCGCCTCATCCTCCCCCATCGAAGCCCCGACCCGCGCCACCCCCTGCCGCCATCCGCCCACGGCGCCCCTGCCGTCCGGGCCGTTCGAACAGGCCGCTAGGGTGCCCTGACCCTTCGTCAACTTCCCTCCCGGGAGGGTCACATGAGTGCACCCGTACGTGTCTGGCTGAACCGCACCTACGCCGAGAACGTCTTCTTCATCGAGCAACTGCGCGCCGCCCCGCGCCCCGTCGTGGTCCACGCGACCCACGGCGACCCGGACTCCCCCGTGCTCGCCGCCGCCGACCACGGCACTCCGGAGCCCGCCGGCCTGGCCGCGGACGGCTACGTCAGCTACGCCCTGGACTACTGCGCCCGGCACGCGATCGACGTCTTCGTCCCGCAGCTGCACCAGCTCGCCATCGCCCTCGCCCGGCCGGAGTTCGAGGCGATCGGCACCACGCTGCTCTGCCCGCCGGCCACCGCGATAGCCGCCTTCACCAGCAAGGCGGACGGCTACGCCACGATCGCCGGGGCCGGGCTGCCCACCCCGCCCTGGTGGCGGGTGCGCACCCCCGCCGAGCTGTGGGACGCCGTCGAACGGATCGAGGGCGCCGGCCGCACCGCCTGTCTCAAGCCCACCACCGGCGCCGGCGGCGCCGGCTTCCGGGTGCTCACCCGGGAGCCCTACAACGCACGGCGGCTGGCCGGCTGGGACCACCGGGTGCAGGTCGAACAGGTCGCCGCGGCACTGGCCGGGGGCGGCCCGGACGGCGAGCCGGTGGACCTGCTGGTGATGCCCCACCTGGACGGGCCGGAGGTCTCGGTGGACTGCCTCGCCGACCGGGACGGCAGCCCGCTCGCCGCGGTCGGGCGCACCAAAGAGGGCCGCCGCAGGGGCTTCACCACCGAGGAGTGCTACCTGGAGCCCGTCCGGCGGCTGGTCCGGGCGACCGGGATGGCGTACCTGTCCAACGTCCAGTTCCGCCGCCTCGACGGCCTGCCGGTGGTCATCGACGTCAACACCCGCCCCGCCGCCGGGCTCCACCAGCTGCGGCTGTGCGGACTCAACCTGCCGTGGGACGCGGTGCGGCTGGCGCTCGGCGAGCGTCCGGAGTGCGCGGGGGCGGAGCCGGACGTGCGCGGCATCGAGTACACCCTGGTGCCCGGCATCCGGCCGGTGCACCCGCAGCAGGGGCCCGGGCGGGTGTCTCCGGGGGCGCAGCCGGCGGCGGCCCCGGCGTGACGACCGGCGGGAGCAGCGGGCCGGGCGTGACGACCGGCGGGAGCAGCGGGCCGGGCGTGACGACCGGCGGGAACGGCGGGCCCCCTGCCGGCCGCGGGCCGCTCGCCGCCGCCCGCACCCCCGCCGCTACAGCGGGCCGTTCCAGTCGAGGGTCGGCTCCAGCACGCCCTCCAGGGTGAGCAGCCAGCGCTTCACCTCGATCCCGACCCGGCCGCCACCGAAGCCGCCGATCCCGTCCGCCGCCACCACCCGGTGGCAGGGCACCAGCAGGGGGACGGGGTTCGCGGCCATCATCTGCCCGACCGTGCGGGCGGCCAGGCCAGGCTCCGTGATGTCCTCGAACACCCCGCTGCGGGCAGCCAGTTCGCCGTAGGTGATGGTCCGGCCGTACGGCACCTCGCGCCAGAGCGTCTGCAGCACCGCGCGGTGCGGGCCGGAGCTCAGGCTCCAGTCGACCGGCAGGCCCAACTCGCGGGTGCGGCCCGCCAAGTAGGCACCGATCCGCTCGGTGACGGCGGTGATCTTCGACTCGTCGGTGCACGCCGGCAGCTCGCCCTCGCGCGGCCCGGTGTAACCGGCCGACGCCACGCCGAGCGGGGTCACCGCGATGCGCATCGGCCCGCTGGGCAGCGGCGTGGGCACGGTCAGCCAGGACATCGACCAGGACTGCGACACGCTCGGGCCCCCACCCTCCGCCGGACCGGCCGCCGGCCACCCCGGTACCCGGGGGGCGTCCCCGCCCCGCGCGCCATCGTACGGCGGGCGGGCGCGCGCCGGGCGGGCGCGCGGCAAGCCGTCGCACGGCGGGTGCCGGGGTGGCGGACCGTCGCGCGGCGGTCCGCCGTACGACGGCCCGCCTGCGGCACGGGCGGCTCCGGTCAGAGCTGCGCCTTCAGCCCGCGGGCGAGCGAAGCGCACCAGTGCACCAGATCGGCGCGGTCCGGGGACCGTCCCTCGCAGAGCACGGCCAGCTGGTCGTCACTGAGCCGGTTCGACCCCGGGATCTCCAGCAGGTACGCCAGGTCCGCCAGTACGGTGGCGAGCCGCTCCGCGTCCGCGTGGTCCAGGGTGACCGCGGTCCCGTGATGGCTGATGGTGAGCGAGCCGGGCATGATCGACCTCCTCCGTCTCCCCCGTCCTCCACCGTACGACCGGGTCGGCCGCCCCGCCCGCCGCGGAGGCCTACGTGCGCGGGAGGGGCAGCCGGTTGCGCTCCGGGGCCGGCCGGGCGCGGTGCGCGATGGGCCGGGGGTGCGCCCCGAAGCCGTCCGAGGGGTTGGTCAGCTGTCCGGGCCCTCCTCCCAGCGGCGGTTCCGTACCGCCGGTACGGCCAACACTACGGCCCCGGCCACCAGTTGCCAGACCGCCCCGACGAGCAGCACGGTGTCCGCGCCGAACCGGCCCGCCAGCGGACCGGCCGCCGCCAGTCCGAGCGGGCCGAGGGCGAAGGCGCCCAGGACGCCGAAGGCCGTCATCCGGCCGAGCAGCTCCACCGGCACCCACTTCTGCAGGGTGGTGTTGTAGAGCGTCCCGCAGACCGCCGAGCCGGCCCCGGCCACCAGCGCGCCGGCGGCCACCCAGGGCAGCCCCGCCCCGGCCGCGAGCGCCCCGGAGGGCAGCGCCCAGGCCAGCGCCGCCGCGGACGCCACCGCGAGCGGACGGGCGGGCGCCCGGCCGAGCATCAGCAGGCCGCTCAGCACCGCCCCGGCGCCGTACACGCCCATCACCAGGCCCCAGGCCCGGGCGCCGCCGAGGTCCCGCTGCGAGAGCAGCGGGCCCAGCACCAGGAAGGGGGCCCAGACCAGCAGGTTGAACAGGCCCATCTGCGCGGTGGTGATCCACAGCCACGGGCGGGAGACGAACTCCGACCAGCCGGCCCGCACGTCCCGGATCATCGACTCCTCGCCGCCCGCCGCCCGTACCGGCAGCCGCAACCTGGCCAGCGCGAAGGCGCCGACGCCGTACGTCACCGCGTCGGCCAGCAGCACCGTCGCCGGTCCCCAGGCGGCGGTGACCAGCCCGGCGGTGGCGGGGCCGACCACGGTGGACACCGAACGGGCCAGCCCCAGCAGGGTGTTGGCGTCCGCCATCAGGTCCTTGCGGCGCACCAGATCGGGCACGATCGCGCCGAAGGCCGGCATGAACAGCCCCTCGCCGACCCCCCAGAGCGCCACCAGCACGACCATCGCCCAGACCGGCGCGTGCCCGGCCGCCAGCAGTCCGGCGAACAGCGCCTGGACCAGGCCGCGCAGCAGGTCCGAGCCCAGCATCACCCGGCGGCTGCCGAGCCGGTCCGCGATCACCCCGCCGGCCAGCAGCACCAGCACCACCGGGAGGATCCGGGCCGCCATCACCCACCCCAGGGCGGTGCCGCCACCACCACCGGCTCCCCCGGCGCCGCCCTCGCCGTCGAGCACCGCGAAGGCGACCGCGACCGGCGCCATCGAGGAGCCGATCAGGGAGGTCGTGTACCCGATGAAGAACCACGTGAATTCGCGCTCGCCGAGCACGGCGAGACGGTCTCCCAGTCGCCTTCTACGGGCCGGGATCCGTTCGGTCTGCATTGCCATGTGCAGCAAGTCTGCGGTCCGGCGGGGAGCGCTTCAAGGGATTCCGGCGAAAAAGTTGAGCCTTTTGGAGTCAATTTTCCGGGCGGAGCGAACTGCCGCAGTAAATTTGCCTTCCAGTGGCCCCCGACCTGCCCTTTACTGCGATTCTCGACTAGGGTTCGAGCGGCTTGGCGGAATTGATTTACTGCGGAAGAAGGCGATCGTGACAGAAACTGCGGCAGGACTCCCACCGGTCGAGTACGCCGTCGCCGTCGAGCGCTACCTGGCCGCCTCCGGGCTCGCCGACGGCTCCCGGCGGATCTACCGGATCGCGCTGGACACCTGGGCCTGGGCGCTCGCCGACCGGCCCTCCCCCACCGGCCCCGAACGGCGGCGGGCCCGGCCGCCCGTCCTGCCGCTCGCACTGCTCGACCACCCGGACGCCGCCGAACGACTGCGCGACGCGGCCGCCCGGCGCGCGGCCGACACCGACCCGCGCACCCTCAACCGGGAACTCTCCACCCTGCGCGCGGCCGTGGCCTGGTGGCGGGCCAGGGGCTGGCTCGACGGCGACCCGACCACCGGCCTGCTCGCCCGCCCGCTGCCCGGACCCACAGCGGCCGCAGGCCCGTTGACCCCCGAGGAACTGCACGCCCTGTTCACCCTCCGCGCGCCGCTGCGCGAACAGGCGCTCTGGCACCTGCTGCACGAGTCCGGCGCCGCGATCGAGACGGTCCTCGCCCTGGACACCGACCACCTCGACCCGCCCCGCCGCCGCACCCGCCCCGGGCAGGCCACCGTCCACTGGCAGTCCGGCACCGCCCGGCTGCTCCCCCTCCTGGTGGCCGGCCGCGCCACCGGCCCGCTCTTCCTCACCGACCGCCGCGCCCCCGCCGGCGCCCCCGCCCGCGACCGCTGCCCGTACACCGGCCACGCCCGCCTCTCCTACCGCCGGGCCGCCGAGCTCTTCACGGCCCACACCCGGCCGCTCGGCCCGGGCTGGACCCTCCGCCGGCTGCGGGCGGGGCGGTAGCCGCGGGGCGGCGACGGGCAGCGGGCAGCGGGGCGGCGACGGGCAGCGGGCAGCGGGCAGCGGGCAGCGGGCAGCGGGCAGCGGGCAGCGGGCAGCGGGCAGCGGGCGACCGCAACGTCGGCAGCGCCGCGCCGTTACGCAGCCGATGGGCGGCCGTGACACGACCGGCCGAGGACCGCGACACGGCCCTCCTACCGTCGTCCTCGACGCCACCGGCCGAACCGATCGAGCCGGCCGGAGGGCGTCCGCGACGAGGACGTACGCGTCCGGCGCCGACGACGGACGTCCCGCGACACCAGCACACCGGGGCCCGCGAAGCGCGGTGCGAACGCGGTGCCAACCGCACCGCACCGCGGACCGCCGGCCGCCCAGGTACCGACCGATGCAGATGGAGACACCCCGCATGAGCAGGAGCCGTACCCACCACTCGCCCGCCCGCCGCGTCCTGGCGGTCTGCGCCCTGACCGGCGCCGCGCTGCTGGCCACCATCAGCGGCGGGCAGGCCTGGGCCGACGGCGTGCCGAAGCCGGCCGCCCCCAGTGTCGCCGCCCCGAACGGCGACGCGGCGCCGAGGACCGCCGTGCCCACGCCGTCCGCCGCCCCGAAGACCGACGCCTCGCCGGCCGTGGCCGCCCCCAAGGGCGTCGCCTCGCCCGCCCCGGTCGCGCCCGGTGGCGCCCAGCCGCAGGTCCGCGAGGTGCCCAAGGGCGCCGCGCAGGCCGGTGACGGCTCCGCCGCGTCCGAGGGTTCCGGCCTGATGCTCGCCGGTGGCGGCACCGTCGCGGCCGTCGGCGCCGCGGCCCTGGGCTTCGCCGTTCTGCGCCGCCGCTCCGGTGCGCGCGGCTGACACCGGTCCCGAGTCCGCCGGGCGCCCCGGCGCCGCTTCCCCGAACCCGGCCGGGCGGGGAAGCGGCGCCGGGGCCGTCCCGGTGGCGGGGACCGACACCCGCCGTCGCGCCAAGGACCACCGGCGGGGCCGCCGACGCGCCGCCCGGCCCGCTCCGGGCCCGCTGCGCCGCACCGCCTTCGGCACCGCGGGCCTGCTCTGCCTGGTGCTCGGCACCTCGCTCGCGCTGTCCGGCCGGGAGACCCCGGTGGTGCGGGTCGAGACCTCCGGGCACGGCACCGGCACCGGCACGGACGCCCCGGCGATGGCCCCGGGCACCCCGGCCACGACCGGCGCCGCGTCCACATCCACGTCCACCGCCCCGAAGCCGTACGCGTCCTCGCCGCCGACCCGCCTGCTGGTCCCCTCCGTCGGGGTGGACGCACCGGTGACCGACCTCGGCCTGAACCCCGACGGCACGGTCGAGGTGCCGCCGGCCGACCGGGGCGAGGAGGTCGGCTGGTACCGCAACGGCCCCACACCCGGCGAGAACGGCCCCGCCGTACTCATCGGGCACTACGACACCGTGCACGGCCCGGCGGTCTTCAAGCAGCTGCCGAAACTGCGGCCCGGCGAGCTGATCCGGATCCGGCGCGCCGACGGCAGCACCGTGGACTTCAAGGTCCGCACGCTGCTCCAGGCCGCCAAGGACCACTTCCCGACCGAGCAGGTGTACGGCGACACGCCCGCGCCCGCACTCCGGCTGATCACCTGCGGCGGGCGGATCGGCTCGGACGGCCACTGGACGGACAACATCATCGTGCTGGCGGACCCGGCCTGACGGCCGGGACGGGTCGTACGGACCACATGAACCACATGGACCGTACGAGCCGTACGACCCACGTGGTCCGGACTACCCGGACTACCCGGACTACCCGGACTACCCGGACTACCCGCACGAAGCTACCGTCGCGGAACCGCCGACCACCGACCGCGCGACCTACCACCGGGGCGGTGACGGGAGCGACGACCGGAACGACGCCGCAGAGCAGGAGGACGAACACCGACCGTGGCAGCAACACCACCACCCCGCCGCCGGCCCGGCGCCGTCCAGCTCGCCACCCTGGCCGGCCTGGTCGTCGTCCTCGCCCTCGCCGGCCTGGCCTTCGGCCGCGCCACCCCCGGCGACCTGCGCGACCAGGGCCCGCTCCGGGCCGTCACGCCGCCGCCGGTGCTCCAGCCGCTCTGGCCGAAGCTGCCCACCTCCCCGCCGCCGTCCGCGGCCGCGGCCGGCGTCACCCAGGAGCCGCCGCAGCCCGTACCGGACCTGACCGTCCCCGGGCACGACATCACCGCGGTCGACGTGCGCACCGTCCTCGCCAAGGACCCGAACGTGGGCCCGGAGGAGCGCCAGGCGCTCGGCTCCTGCGCCGGGTGCGAGGTCCGCGCCCCCGAGTTCCGCGACCTCTCCGGGGACGGGCAGCCCGAGCTGATCACCGTCGTCACCACCCCCGGGCGGGTCGTGCTGCACGTCTACGCCCTCGCCGAGGACCACCTGCTGCCCGTCCTCCAGGTGCAGGTCCAGCCGGCGTTCAGCGCCGCTACCGTCGGCACCGACCTGTGGCTGTTCGAGCCCACCAGCGCCTACGCCCGGACCACCAGCCTCTACCAGTGGAACGACAACAGGCTCGTCCTGAAGGAACGCAAGGACGAGGGCGTCGGCCTGCTCCCGCGCACCGGCGCGGACACCGCCGCCCCCGAGTCCGGCCCGGCGGCGGCACGCCCCACCCCGTTCGCGCCGAGGCAGGCGGCCCCCGAGGCCTCCGTCCCGTCCCCGCGCCCCGTCCGGCCGTCCTCCGGGCCCGCCGCGCCCTCCACCCCCTCGGGGCCCTCCGCCCCCGCCGTGCTCCCGGAAGCCAAGCGATGACCACCGCCACCACCCCCGCCCACCCGCACATCCTCCTGGTCGAGGACGACGAGGTGATCCGCGAGGCCACCCGGATGGCCCTGGAACGCTACGGCTTCCCGGTCACCACGGCGGCCGACGGCCTGGAGGGGCTGGAGGCGTTCCACGCCGTCCGGCCCGACCTGCTCCTGCTGGACGTCATGCTGCCGCTGCTCGACGGGGTCGGCCTCTGCCGCCGGATCCGGGAGGAGAGCCAGCTGCCGATCCTGATGATGTCCGCCCGGACCGACCCGGTGGACGTGGTCTCCGGGCTGGAGGCAGGGGCGGACGACTACGTGGTCAAGCCCTTCGAGAGCGCCGTCCTGGTCGCCCGGATCCGTACGGTGCTGCGCCGCGTCCGGGTCGTCCCGGCGACCGACGCCCCACCGCCCCCGGACGCCCCGACGGCCGACGCCCCGCCGCGCCCCGGCACCCCCGGAGTTCCCGGGGTCCCGCAGCCGGCCCCGCCGACCGCCCCCGCCCCCACCCCGTCCGTCCGCAGCTTCGACGGCCTCCAGGTGGACACCGACAGCATGGAGGTCCGGGTGGACGGCCGCCTCGTCCCGCTCACGCCCACCGAACTGCGGCTGCTGCTGGAGTTCACCGCCGCGCCCGGGATCGTGCTGGAGCGCTCCACCCTGCTCGAACGCGTCTGGGACTACGAGTGGGGCGCCGACACCCGGGTCGTGGACGTCCACGTGCAGCGGCTGCGCGCCAAGATCGGCTCCGGCCGGATCGAAACCGTCCGCGGGTTCGGCTACAAGCTGCGGCGCCCGGCATGACCCTGCGCCGCCAGATCGCCACCGCCGTCGCCGCCATCGCCGTCCTGGTCGCGGTGGCCGTCGGCCTGCTGGTCCACCAGGCGATGATCCGTCAGCACGTGGACCAGGCCCGCTCCTCCGCACTCGCCGCCCTCGACTCGGCCCTGGCCGGCTACGGGCGCGACGGCGAGGTGGCCGGCCACGGCGCCGCCGTGAACGACCCGGCCCTGCCGGACCGGCTGCGCGCCCTCGCCGAGGGCGGCCGGCACGGCTCGCTGCTCGCCGCCGACGGCACCGGCGAGTCCATGTGGGCGGCCGGCCCGGTGCAGAACGGGGTGCTGTCCGTCCGGGTGGACTTCACCCAGGACCGGCAGGCCATCGCCGACCTGGACCGGATCATCCTGCTCACCGTCGTCGCCGCCGTCTTCACCACCGTGCTGGCCGGCGTGCTCGTCGCCGACCGGATCAGCCGCAGGCTGCGCACCGCGGCCACCGCCGCCCGCGGCATCGCGGCCGGCGGGACGGACACCCGGATCGGCGAACTCGTCGACGGCAAGGACGAGGTCGCCGACCTCGCCGCCGCCGTCGACCTGATGTCCCGCACCCTGCACCGGCGCCTGGAGGACGAGCAGCGCTTCACCGCGGACGTCGCCCACGAGCTGCGCACCCCGCTCACCGGGCTGGTCACCGCCGCCGAGCTGCTGCCGCCCGGACGCCCCACCCAGCTCGTGCAGAACCGGGTCCAGGCACTGCGCGGCCTGGTCGAGGACCTGCTGGAGGTCTCCCGCCTGGACGCCGACGCGGAGTCCCCCGACCTCTCCGCCGTCCCCCTGGAGCGCGCGGCGCGCCGCACCGTCTCCCTCACCGGCCTGGACGTCACCGTCGACATCACCGCCGACCGGCAGGTCCGCACCGACCTGCGCCGGCTGGACCGCATCCTCGGGAACCTGATCCTCAACGCCCACCGCCACGGCGCCGGCCCGGTCCACCTGCACGTCGACGGCCTGCGGATCACCGTCCGCGACCACGGCCCCGGCTACCCCGAGGACCTCCTCCGGCACGGCCCGCAGCGCTTCCGCACCAACGCCCCCGAACGCGGCCGCGGGCACGGCCTCGGCCTCACCATCGCCACCGGCCACGCCCGCGTCATCGGCGCCGCCCTGACCTTCACCAACCACCCCGACGGCGGCGCCGTCGCCACCCTCGCCCTCCCCCCGGACTGACCCCGCCCACGCGAAAGGGCCGGCCCGACACCCCGTCGGACCGGCCCTTCCCTCGTACACCTGAGCCCCCTGTCGGGTTCGAACCGACGACCCCCGCTTTACAAGAGCGGTGCTCTGGCCAGCTGAGCTAAGGAGGCACGGTGGCCGTCCGCGATGGATCACGGCGGCACCGGGGGCAGTCTACCGGGCCCGGGTGACGGGATGGGGGGATATCCGGGGCTTGGTGGGATGGGTGGGCGTGATGGAACCGATGCCGAAATCGGGTCGGGTGGGGGCTGACAAGTCACGGAACCGCAGGTAGCGTCGCCGGGAGTCGGTTCGAGCAGTGGTTCAGACCACTGGCGGCCCGGCGGAACCCTGACAAACCCCCCTTTACTCGGATCGTCCGGCACGTTCCTGCCGGTGAAGGAGAGCGACAACCATGGCTTCTGTCACGTACGACAAGGCGACCCGCGTCTACCCCGGGGCGGACAAGCCCTCGGTGGACGCGCTGGAGCTGGAGATCGCGGACGGCGAGTTCCTCGTGCTGGTCGGCCCCTCGGGCTGCGGCAAGTCGACCAGCCTGCGCATGCTGGCCGGTCTGGAGGACGTCAACGCCGGTGCGATCCGGATCGGCGACCGCGACGTCACCCACCTGCCGCCGAAGGACCGGGACATCGCCATGGTGTTCCAGAACTACGCGCTCTACCCGCACATGACCGTCGCCGACAACATGGGCTTCGCGCTCAAGATCGCCGGCGTGAACAAGGCGGACATCCGCACCAAGGTCGAGGAGGCGGCGAAGATCCTCGACCTGACCGACTACCTGGACCGCAAGCCGAAGGCGCTGTCCGGCGGTCAGCGCCAGCGCGTCGCGATGGGCCGCGCGATCGTCCGCCAGCCGCAGGTCTTCCTGATGGACGAGCCGCTGTCGAACCTGGACGCCAAGCTCCGCGTCTCCACCCGCACCCAGATCGCCGGCCTCCAGCGCCGCCTGGGCATCACCACGGTCTACGTCACCCACGACCAGACCGAGGCCCTCACCATGGGCGACCGGGTCGCGGTGCTCAAGGACGGTCTGCTCCAGCAGGTCGACACCCCGCGCAACATGTACGACAAGCCCGCCAACCTCTTCGTGGCCGGCTTCATCGGCTCGCCGGCCATGAACCTGGTCGAGGTGCCGCTGGTGGACGGCGGCGTGAAGTTCGGCGGCTCGGTCGTCAACATCTCCCGCGAGGACCTGTCCGGCGCCGGCACCGACAAGACGGTGACCGTCGGCATCCGCCCCGAGCACTTCGAGGTCGTCCCGTCGGGCGGCATCGAGGGCGTCGCGGTGACCGTCAACGTGGTCGAGGAGCTCGGCTCGGACGGCTTCGTCTACGGCACCACCCAGATCGGCGGCAAGGACCACGAGCTGGTCGTCCGCGTGCCCGGCCGCCAGATCCCGGCCCGCGGCGAGACCATCCACGTCGTGCCGATCGCCAACGAGACCCACGTCTTCTCCACCAGCTCCGGCCTGCGCCTGAGCAACTGACGCGACCTCGCGCCTCCCCGGAGCCCGTCGGACCCCCGTGGTCCGGCGGGCTCCGTCCGTACACCCCCGCGTCAACACGGCGGAGGGACGAAACCGGACAGTGTGTCACTCGATGGTGTAACGGAGGGCGATCCCGCCCGTACCCACCGCTACTCTCCTGAGGGTGAAGCAGCTAGTGCGCCGTATCGGCCAGACCGTCGCCCTGACCCTGCCGGTCGTCCTGGTGACCACCGGCACCCTCGCCGTGACCCGGGTCCCGTGGGCCCCGCCGACCGGGCTCGATCAGCAGGTCGTGGCGGCGTCGAGCGGCGACGGCGCCGGGATCGGGCGTTCCAACAACGCGGCCGGCGCCACGGCCAGGACCTCGGACGGGCTCGCCCCGCAGGACTCGCTGCGGGTGGCGCTGCTCGACGAGCTGCGCGCGAAGAACCCCTCCGCCGCGCTGGACCTGCTGGAGCGCTCGATGCGCGAGCAGCCCTCGCTGACGCCCTACTGCACCTCGCTGGCCGGCGAGCTGGGCAAGGCGGCGGTGCGCAAGTACCAGGGCGACGTCCAGCGGGCCCGCTCCTTCGCCCGCCCGGTCTGCGACGGCTCGTTCGCGGCCGGCGTCGTCGGCTGAGGAAGGCCGGAGAAGGTCGGAGACCGTCGGAGAAGGTCGGAGAAGGTCGGAGAAGGTCCGAGAAGGCTGCGGAAGGCCGGGCGGACCCCGGTCCCCGAGGCGGCGGACACCCCCGTCCGCCGCCTTATTGTTCAGGCATGACCGCTGACTCCGGCCCCACCGCCGACCTCCCGTCCGCCCGGCCCCCGCAGCCCCACGCGCCCCGGCCGACCACGACGCCCGTCACCCAGGCCGTCATCCTGGCCGGCGGCCAGGGCTCCCGGCTGCGCCCCTACACGGACGACCGCCCGAAGCCGCTGGTCGAGATCCCCGGGACGGGCACGCCGATCCTCGGCCACCAGCTGGCCTGGCTGGCCGAGGAGGGCGTCACCGACGTCGTGATCTCCTGCGGGCACCTCGCCGACGTGCTGGAGGAGTGGCTGGACAAGGCGGACCTGCCGCTGCGGGTGCGCACGGTGGTCGAGGCGGAGCCGCTCGGGCGCGGTGGCGGGCTCAAGTACGCGGCCAAGGCGCTGCCCCGCCCGGACGAGCCCTGGTACGCCACCAACGGCGACATCTGGACCCGCTTCAGCCTGCGCGAGATGGCCGCCTTCCACCACGAGCGGGACGCCGTCGCGACGCTCGCGCTGGCCCGGCCGCGGATCCCCTGGGGCGCGGTGGAGACCGACCAGTTCGGCAACGTGCTGGACTTCATCGAGGCCCCGCCCTCGCCCTTCCTGATCAACGCCGGCCTGTACGTGTTCAGCCCGGAGTTCGCCGGGCTGCTGCCGGACGTGGGCGACCACGAGCGCACCACCTTCCCCCAGCTGGCCCGCGGCAAGCGGCTGGCGGGCTACCAGCTGCCGCAGGGCGTGTACTGGCGGGCCATCGACACCGCCAAGGACCTCACCGAGGCGGCCAAGGAGCTCGCCTCCGGCGCCGGCCGGGCACCCCGGTAGCCGACGGGCACCGCAGGCCCGTCCGCGCCGGGACCGGACGGCCGCAGGCCCCGCCCGGCTGCCCACCCGCACACGGACGCCCTCGCCCCACCGCACGCGCACGGCGATCGGCCGGGTGCTCCCCCACGGAGCACCCGGCCGATCGCCGTTACCGGGGCCTCAGGTCGCGGTCGGCGCCCCCGGGTGGGAGGCCCGGCCGCCGGACAGGTCGGCCAGCGGCGCGCTGCCCAGCACTCCG
The DNA here is from genome assembly GCF_055589745.1 of Kitasatospora sp. NPDC041917. Classification (NCBI taxonomy): domain Bacteria; kingdom Bacillati; phylum Actinomycetota; class Actinomycetes; order Kitasatosporales; family Streptomycetaceae; genus Kitasatospora; species Kitasatospora sp. NPDC041917. The sequence goes on from NZ_JBVJBI010000014.1 coordinate 188,222, forward strand.
CCGAGCAGCCCGCCGGAGCTCGGGCTGGACTTGGACCCCGGCCCCGCGCCGCCGGCACCCGGGGTGCTGCGCGACGCGGGTGCCGTGCCGCCCGGGCCGGTGGGCGGCGCGGGCGCGGCCGGGGAGGCGCCCGACCCGGCCTCCGCCCTGCCCGAGTGCCCCTTGCCGCTCGGCGTCGGGGTGGCGGGCTTGGCGGGCGGCGTGGTGGCCGGGGTGGTCGCGCTCGGGGTCGGGGTGGCCGGGCGCGGGGCGGCGGGCGGGGGTGTGGTGGACGTGCCCTTGCCGCCGCCGGCGGCGCCGGACGGACTGCCGGACGGCCAGACCGGGGTGCCGTAGTCGGTGGCCGGACGGTCCGGCGCCTGGTGCGCCCGGGCGCCGGTGCGGACGGCGGCGCCGAGCATCGAGCCGAGCAGCAGGGTCAGGCCGACCACGACCGTGGTGACCACGGCGCCGCGGCGCAGCACCCGGCGGCGCAGTGCCCCGGAGGTGTCCGCGCCGAACCGGCGCCAGGCCTCCAGGCCGAGCCGCCCGTCCAGCGAGGCGAACGGCGCCCCGGCGATCAGCAGCGGGCTCCACGCCGCGAGGAAGATCAGGTCCGGGGTGTCGTAGACCGGGACGGCCCGCCAGCTGACGGTGAACAGCAGCGCGGCGGAGAGCGCCATCGCGGCGCCGGCGGCGAGCCGCTGCCAGAGGCCGAGGACGGTCAGCACGCCGACCACGATCTGGGTGAACGACACCGCCAGGCCGGCGCCCACCGGGTGCGCCATGGCGAAGGCCAGCAGCGGCTCGGCGACCTTCCAGGGGTGCAGCGAGGAGAGCCAGCGCATCATCGAACCGCGCTCGCCGCCGTCGAAGTACACCGGGTCGCAGAGCTTGCTGAACCCGGCGTAGACCGAGAGCGAGCCGAGGACGGCGCGCAGCGGCAGCAGCACCAGGCCGAGGTCGACCCGGCGGCCGGGGTACCAGGGCTGCTTGCCCGCGGCGTCGGCGGCGGAGACCTCGGGCAGCTCGCCGCTCGGGGTCCAGCCGTGCGGCTCGCCGACCGGGCCGACGCCCGCGTCGGTGGCGGTGCCGGCGCCCTCGCGGGGCTGGCGCGGGACGGCCCGGGCGCCCGCGAGGGAGGGGAGCGCCCGGGTGTCCGGCTCGACCAGGCGGACGCCGCCGGCCGGGGTGCCGCCGAGGCGTACCGCTTCCAGCAGCTGGGTGGCCGCGAGGTCCCCGGGGGGTGCCTGGCCGGTCCAGGTGACGGCGGTGACCCGGCCCTTGCGGCGCGGCGCGCCGCCGGCCCCGGCCCCGGCCAGCGCCGGGACGGCGGAGGCGGGCACGACGACCTGCGGGGTGACCAGCGGACGGCGGATCAGGCCCTGGTTGGCGTACGGGTCGCCGAACGCGGCGCCGGTGGACAGCAGTCCGGCCGGGGCCTCGATCAGCGGCGCCGTCGGGGCGCCGAGCCGCAGCCGGAAGCTCGCCTGGGTGCTGCTGAGCCGCGAAGGGTCCGACTCCACCTTGACGGTGTTGAGGGCGGGGCCCGCGTCTATCCCGGAACTGCCGTTGCCGAACAGGGGGCGCCGAGGTGTTCTGGTGTCCACGCCCGTCTAACCGGGTGACGGCCGCTTAGGACACTCTGCCGGGTGGATGTCCGGCGCACACTTGAAGTGATCATGAAAAAAGCGATCGGGCCCGGTCGGGCCCGATCGCCTTCCACTCGGATTGCGGGGAATTCGGAAGATCGCCTGCGCTCCGCGCCCCGGCCGTGCTCAGCACCAAGCGCTCGGCACCGAGCTCCAAGCACCAAGCACCAAGCGCTCAGCGCTCAGCACTCAGCTCTCAGCGCTTGGCGCGCAGCCGCGCGGCCTCGTACAGCACGATGCCCGCCGCGACACCGGCGTTCAGCGACTCGGTCAGGCCGGACATCGGGATCCGGACCCGCATGTCGCAGGTCTCCGAGACCAGCCGGGACAGGCCCTTGCCCTCGCTGCCCGCGACGATCACCACCGGACCGGTCAGCAGCTCCAGGTCGCCGATCTCGGCCTCGCCGTCGGCGGCCAGGCCGACCACCATCAGGCCGGCCTTCTGGTAGGCCTCCAGGGCGCGGGTCATGTTGGTGGCCCGGGCGACGGGCAGCCGGGCCGCGGCGCCGGAGGAGGTCTTCCAGGCACCGGCGGTCATGCCGGCCGCGCGGCGCTCGGGGATGACCACGCCGTGCGCGCCGAAGGCGGCGGCGGAGCGGACCACGGCGCCCAGGTTGCGCGAGTCGGTCACGCCGTCCAGCGCGATGATCAGCGCGTCCTGGCCGGCGTCGGCGGCGTCCGCCAGGAGGTCCTCGGGGTGCGCGTACTCGTACGGCGGCACCTGGAGCACCAGGCCCTGGTGGTTCATCCCGCCGGTCATCTGGTCCAGCTGGGGCCGCGGGGCCTCCATCAGCGGGATGCCGCGGTCGTTGGCGGCCTGGAAGGCGTCACGGACCCGGTCGTCGGTGTCGATGAACTGCTGGACGTACAGCGCGTTGGCCGGCACGTCGCCCTGCAGGGCCTCGACCACCGAGTTGCGGCCGAAGACCAGTTCGGCGCTGCCCGCGCCGCCGCGGCCGCCGCGACCGCCGCCGCCGGCCCGGCGCATGCCGGCCCGGGCCTTGGCGTCCCGCTCGCGCTTGATCGCGGCGTTGGCGGCGCGCTGCTTGGGGTGACCCTTGCGCTCCGCACCGGGCGGGGTCGGACCCTTGCCCTGGAGCGCCTTCCGGCTGTGCCCGCCGGTACCGACAGACGCGCCCTTCTTCGATCCGGGGTTGCGGCGGTTCCTGCGCTGGCTGTTGCCGGCCATGGCTGTACTTCCTGTCTGTCCGGCATGCCCCGACCGCCCCGGTCTGCCCGGTGGCCGCCGACGACATGCGTACGTCATGCGGGAGGGCCGCACCGGTCCGGTACGGCCCACCCATCACCCCGATCGTCGGATGGGGTTACTGGCTGTTGATCGTCCAGCGCGGGCCGGACGGGGTGTCCTCGATCGCCAGCCCGGCCAGGCCGAGCTGGTCGCGGATGGCATCCGCGGTGGCGAAGTCCTTGCGCTCGCGCGCCGCCTGCCGCTGGTCCAGGACCAGGCGGACCAGCGAGTCGACCACACCGTGAAGGTCCTCGCCGCGCTCCGTCCCGGCCCAGTGCGGGTCGAGCGGGTCGAGGCCCAGTACACCGAGCATCGCACGGACCTCGGCCAGTCGCGCCACCACGCTCTCCTTGTCGTCCGCGTTCAGGGCGCTGTTGCCCTGGCGGACGGCGGTGTGCACGACGGCCAGCGCCTGCGGGACGCCGAAGTCGTCGTCCATCGCCTCGGCGAAGGCCGGCGGCACCTCGGGCGCCGCGTCGACCGTGCCGCAGCGCTCGACGGCGCGCTGGATGAAGCCCTCGATCCGGCCGAACCCGGCCTCGGCCTCGCGCAGCGACTCCTCGCTGTACTCGATCATCGAGCGGTAGTGCGGGGCGGCCAGGTAGTAGCGGAGCACGATCGGCCGCCACGCCCGGACCATCTCGGAGACCAGCACCGAGTTGCCCAGCGACTTGCTCATCTTCTCGCCGGCCATGGTGACCCAGGCGTTGTGCACCCAGAAGTTGGCGAAGTCGTCGCCGTAGGCCTTGGACTGGGCGATCTCGTTCTCGTGGTGCGGGAAGATCAGGTCCAGCCCGCCGCCGTGGATGTCGAAGGCCGCGCCCAGGTACTTGTGGGCCATCGCCGAGCACTCCAGGTGCCAGCCCGGACGGCCGGGGCCCCACGGGGTCTCCCAGCTCGGCTCGCCCGGCTTGGCGGCCTTCCACATCGCGAAGTCGCGCTGGTCCCGCTTGCCGGTCTCGCCCTCGCCCTCGGGCTGGCGCAGGTCGTCCAGCTTCTGGTTGGAGAGCGCCAGGTAGCCGGGGTACGACCGCACGTCGAAGTAGACGTTCCCGTCGGCCGCGTAGGCGTGGCCCCTGGCGATGAGCCCCTGCATCATCGCGATCATCTCGGGGATGTGCCCGGTGGCCCGCGGCTCGACGGTCGGCCGCAGGCAGCCGAGCGCGTCGTAGCCGTCGTTGAAGGCGCGCTCGTTCTCGTAGCCGATCTGCCACCACGGCGTGCCGAGCTCGCGCTCCTTGGCGATGATCTTGTCGTCGATGTCGGTGACGTTCCGGGCGAAGGTCACCTGGTAGCCGCGGTAGGCGAACCACCGCTGCATGATGTCGAAGTTGAGGTACGACCGGATGTGCCCGATGTGTGGCGCCGACTGGACGGTAGCGCCGCACAGGTAGATCGAGACACAACCCGGTACAAGCGGGACGAAGTCGCGTACCTGGCGGGTGCTGGTGTCGTACAGACGAATGCTCACAGCGTCAAGCGTAGTGGGCAGCAGGGGGTGCCCCGCCACATTCCCCGGGACAACGGGGGCGTGATCCCGGGGAAACAGTGGCCCGCGGGCAGGGTCAGATGCTGCCGAGCACCTTGCGCGGGGTGAGCCGGACGACCACCCGGACGTCGTCCGGACCGTCCCAGGTGTACTTGTCCACGCCGCGGTACTTGGCGGCCAGCTCGTCGATCAGCTCCCGGCCGCCCTCGGTGGTCAGCGAGACCTCGCCGCGGGCCTCCAGGTACTCGTACGGGTCCTCCGACGGGTTGACGAGGATCGAGACCCGCGGGTCCCGCTCCAGGTTGAGGTGCTTGCGGCGGCCCTGGACGGTGGAGAACAGGATGTCGTCGCCGTCCCGCTTGACCCAGACCACCGAGGCCTGGGGGCTGCCGTCGGGCTGGATCGTGGAGACCACGGCGAAGCTCTTGTCGTCGAGCAGCGCCTTGGCACGGTCGGAGAGCTGGGCGGTCACGGATTACCTCTTCTCGTCGGCGGTTCGGCCCGAGCGGAAGCCCGTACGGGCCCGAGCCGAACAGTAGCGACTCGGGCCCCGAGGACACCGGGTGAACACCCGTCAGGGGCGGTTTCTTCCCGCCCGCTCACCGCGACCGGCTCAACGCCGTTCGTACACCAGGGCGGTGGCGATCGCGGCCAGCCCCTCGGCCCGGCCGGTCAGGCCCAGTCCGTCGGTGGTGGTGCCGGAGACGGACACCGGGGCGCCGACCGCCCCGGACAGCGCCGCCTGCGCCTCGTCCCGCCGCTTGCCGATCTTCGGCCGCACGCCGATCACCTGGACGGCGACGTTGCCGATCTCGAAGCCCGCCTCGCGGACCAGCCGGGCCGCCTCGCCGAGCAGCTTCACCCCGGAAGCGCCGGCCCACTCCGGGCGGTCGGTGCCGAAGTGGGCGCCCAGGTCGCCGATGCCGGCGGCCGAGAACAGCGCGTCGCAGGCGGCGTGGGCGGCGACGTCGGCGTCCGAGTGCCCGGAGAGCCCGGCCCCGGCGTCCGGCCAGTCCAGCCCGGCCACCCGGAGCGGGCGGCCGGCCTCGAAGGCGTGCACGTCGGTGCCGATCCCCACCCGGGGGATCACGGGGGTGGTCTGCGGGTCAGTAGGCATCGGCGGCCCTCCTGCGGGCGAGTACGGCCTCGGCGAGCACGAGGTCCAGCGGACGGGTGACCTTGAACGCCTCCTCGTGGCCGGGCACCACGACGACCCGGCCGCCGTAGCGCTCGACCAGGCCGGCGTCGTCGGTGACCGGCGGCGCGTCGGCGGTGCCGTCGCTCTCCTCGGCCAGCGCCTTGGCGTGCACCTCGACCAGGGTGGCGCGGTCGAAGCCCTGCGGGGTCTGCACCGCGCGCAGGGTGGCGCGCTCGGGCGTGTCGAGCACCGGCTCGGGACCGCCCGGGTTCGGCTCGACCCGCTTCACCGTGTCGGCCAGCGGCACCGCGGGCACCACGGCCCGCGCCCCGGCCCGGACGGCGGCCGCGACGGCGTCCACCACCTCGACCGGGACCAGCGGGCGGGCCGCGTCGTGCACCAGCACGATCCCGACCTCGTCCGGGATCGCGGCCAGGCCCAGCCGGACCGACTCCTGGCGGGTCGCCCCGCCGGCCACCACCCGGATGTCCCTGTCGTCCAGCCCGTGGCTGTCCAGCAGGGCGACCACCTCGGCCACCCCGTCGGCGGGCGCGGCGACCACGACCAGGCCGACCGCCCGGCTGCGGGCCAGGGCCCGGACGGCGTGCACCAGGAGCGGCACACCCCCCAGTTCCCGCAGGGCCTTCGGGGCCCCCGGCCCCAGCCGCTCACCGCGTCCGGCGGCGGGCACCACTGCTGCTGCGACTGCTCCTGACGCGTTCAGGTTTCACTCCTTCGGCGAAGTGGGTATGGCCATGGCGTGCCCGGCGGGCGCACCGGGCCCCTTCCGAAGAACCACGGTCCACCGCCCGCCGCACAGCTCCGCATGCTCCCCGCAACAGCGGGAGCCGAAACGGTCTTGCCGGCCTCGGCCGGCCAGGGCGGGTGGCGTGGTCCGGACATGCCTCAGCGCCCGAAGTGCCAATGCACCACTCCCGGACGGTTCGTCCGAGGAGCGGCGCGCCGGCACCGGGCGCTGTGAGCGTTGGGCGGCAGCCCGACCGCACTGCGGTGGCGCGCGCTACGAGGCGAGGACCTCGTCGAGCAGCGTCTCCGCCTTGTCCTCGTTGGTGTTCTCCGCCAGCGCGAGCTCGCTGACGAGGATCTGGCGCGCCTTCGCGAGCATTCGCTTCTCGCCGGCCGAGAGGCCGCGCTCGCGCTCGCGGCGCCAGAGGTCGCGAACGACCTCGGCGACCTTGATGACATCACCCGAGGCGAGCTTCTCCAGGTTCGCCTTGTAGCGACGGGACCAGTTGGTCGGCTCTTCCGTGTACGGTGCCCGCAGCACCTCGAAGACCCGGTCCAGACCCTCCTGGCCGACTACATCGCGCACACCGACGAACTCCGCGTTCTCGGCGGGCACGCGGAGCGTCAGGTCTCCCTGCTGCACCTTGAGCACCAGGTAGGTCTTGTCCACACCTTTGATCTGGCGAGTTTCGATGGCCTCGATCAGCGCGGCCCCGTGATGGGGGTAGACCACCGTGTCGCCAACCTTGAACGTCATGTGACAGGACCCCTTCCGTGGCTTTCCAGAATAACACGCTTCTCGGCACACTCGAAGGGCGTTTTCGCAGGTCAGGGCCGGTCTCGGGGCTTGACAACGACCCCCATGACGTGCTGCGACCGGTGTTCGAGAACGGCTTCCCGCAGGTCGGAGGCGGTTCCGGGGTTGGACGAAACCCTTGCGCAACACCCCCGCAACCATGATTGGATCTTGAGCTTTCACCCCTTTTCGGGTCGCGGCCGAATCGTTATTCGATCTTGGTCGAACCTTGTCCGTCGAGTGACCTGGACACGTCGAGCGTGCCGCCGGACGGCCCCCCGGCGGCCCCCGGGAGTGCGACACGGGGGCCACCCCGTGAGGAGCGCATAAGTGAGGTCGATAATCTGAGACCTGACCTACCGACACGTGACTTAGGAGAAGCCGCCGCCGTGAGCCGCAGCCTTCGACGCGGCAGCATCGCCGCCATCGCCGCCATCGCCATCGCCTCGCTGTCCTCCTGCGCCGCCGGCAACACGCCGGATACCTTGCAGATCAAGCCCGACAACGCTGCGGCGACCCTCGGGACCAACCTCCGGCTGAACAACATCGTGGTCGTCACCGGGGAGAACACCGCGGGCGACTACACCGGTGCCGCCAACGTGGTCGTGAACATCGCGAACACCGCGAACATCCCGGCCGAGCTCCAGTCCGTCACCGTCGGCGGTGCCGCTGCCACCTTCGCGGACGCCGCCGGCGCTCCGCTGTCCAGCATCGTCGTCCCGGCCGGTGGCGCGGTGGCGATCGGCGGTCAGGGCAACCCGTCCGCCACCGTCGCCTCCGCGACCGTCCACATCGGCGGCTTCGCCCCGACCGTCTTCACCTTCAAGGACGGCCAGAAGGTCGAGGCCCAGGCCGGCGTGAACCCGAACCTCGGCCTCTACAACGGCTACGGGCCGACCCCCTCGCCGACCGCCACCCCCGCCAAGACCACCACCCCGGGCGCCACCGCCCCGGCCACCGGCGCCACCACCCCGGGGGCGCCGACCACCGGTGCCGCCGTCCCGACCGGCACCACCGCTCCGGCCGTCCCGGCCGCGCACTGACGCCGTACCCCGCCCCCGGCGGGCCCTCCAGGGCCCGCCGGAGCGACGCGAAGGCCCCCTCCGGCTGCTGCCGGCGGGGGCCTTCCGCGTGGTCGGGACGGTTTACGGCTCGAACTTGTAGCCCAGGCCGCGGACGGTGACCAGGTAGCGCGGCGCGCCCGGGTCCGGCTCGATCTTGGCCCGCAGGCGCTTCACGTGGACGTCCAGGGTCTTGGTGTCGCCGACGTAGTCCGCGCCCCACACCCGGTCGATCAGCTGCATCCGGGTGAGCACCCGGCCCGCGTTGCGCAGCAGCATCTCCAGCAGGTCGAACTCCTTCAGCGGCAGGTCGACCTTGGCGCCGTCCACGGTCACCACGTGGCGGTCCACGTCCATCCGGACCGGGCCCGCCTCCAGGGCGCCCGGGCCGCCGCCGTTGTCGCCCGCGCCGCCGTCCTCGCCGCGGCGGCGCAGCACCGCGCGGATCCGCGCGACCAGCTCGCGGGTGGAGTACGGCTTGGTGACGTAGTCGTCAGCGCCTATCTCCAGGCCGACGACCTTGTCGATCTCGCTGTCCTTGGCGGTCACCATGATCACCGGGACGTTGGAGCGCACCCGGAGCTGGCGGCAGACCTCGGTGCCCGGCAGGCCCGGCAGCATCAGGTCGAGCAGGACGAGGTCGGCACCGTTGCGTTCGAACTGCTCCAGGGCGTCGGGGCCGGTGGCGGCGACGGCCACCTCGAAGCCCTCCTTGCGGAGCATGTACGAGAGGGCGTCGCTGAACGACTCCTCGTCCTCGACCACCAGTACTCGGGTCACGATCAGGCCTCCGGGGCAAGCTGAGGGGTTGTGTCTGACAGGTGTTGTTTCCGTTCCCCGGCGGGGAGCGGACGGTCCGTACGGGCCGTGGTGAGGGTTCGGGGTGCGGCGGCGGGCCCGGCGGGGTCGCCGCCCGGCGCGCGGTCCGGCGCGTCGTCGGGACCGTCGAACGCGTCGGACTCGTCGTCGAACACGTCGTCGGGCTCGTCCTCCGTCGGTGCCTGCCCGGCGGGCAGGCGGACGGTGAAGGTCGAACCCTGGCCCTCGACGCTCCACACCGAGACGGTGCCGCCGTGCGAGGCCGCGACGTGCTTGACGATGGACAGGCCCAGGCCGGTGCCGCCGGTCGCCCGGGAGCGGGCGGGGTCGACGCGGTAGAACCGCTCGAAGACCCGCTCGCGGTCCTTCTCGGAGATGCCGATGCCCTGGTCGGTGACCGAGATCTCGATGAGCTCGCCGTCCGCCTCCCCGAGCGCCGCGGCGCTGGAGATCCGGCGGGTGGCGATGGCCACCCGGGTGCGGGGCGGGCTGTAGTTGACGGCGTTCTCGACCAGGTTGCCGAGCGCGGCGGCGAGCTGGCCGCGGTTGCCGTGCAGGTAGGGGCCGGCGATGCCGCCCGCCGCGATCAGGATCTGCTTGGCGGCGGCCTGCTGGCGGCAGCGGTCGATCGCCTCGGCGATCAGCTCGTCCACCGCGACCGGCTCCGGGTCGACCATCAGCCGGTCGTCCTGGACCCGGGAGAGGTCGATGATCTCCTGCACCAGGCTGGCCAGCCGGGCCGCCTCGACCTGCATCCGGCCGGCGAAGCGCTGCACCGCCTCCGGGTCGTCGGACGCGTCGACGACCGCCTCGGAGAGCAGCGACAGGGCGCCGACCGGGGTCTTGAGCTCATGGCTGACGTTGGCCACGAAGTCCCGGCGGACGGCTTCCACGCGGCGCCGCTCGGTCTGGTCCTCGACCAGCACCAGCACCAGTCGGGAGCCCAGCGGGGCCACCCGGACGGAGACCGCGAGCGGCTCCGCCGCGCGGGCCGCGCCCGGCCGGGGCACCTCCAGCTCGACCTGGCGGATCTCGCCGTCCCTGCGGGTGGCGCGCGCCAGCCCGAGCATCTGGTCCACGGCGACGGCGCCACCGCGCACCAGGCCCATCGCGTACGCCGCCGAGCTGGCCTTGACCACCTCGTCGCCCTCCCCCAGCACGATCGCGCAGGAGCGGAGCACGGAGAGCACGGTGTCGACCCCGGGCGGCAGCGGCGGCTCGGGGTTGCCGGTGCCCAGTGACTGGTACCGGCCGGGGTTCCTGCCGCCGGTTGCGCTGTACCTGCCCCTGGCCTGCTCGCGCTCGCTCCAGCGGAAAGCGATGGAGGCGGTGAGGCCGACGCCGAGCCCGGCTATGGCACAGGCAGCGGCGGCGGCCACGTTCACGTCCATGTGGCCAGCGTAAGCGCACGACCAGGGCCGTCCCCATGCACTGGGTCAAGGCATCCACCGCGCGTTGCCGAGAATTCACCTTCAGGTAGCTGTCGATTCACCGTAGCGGCCGTGCACCGTCGCCCTGGCGGCGGAAAGTTGGCCGGGCAGCCCGTGTGGGAGAGATCGGTGTGCCGAACAGCGGCCATCGGCTCGGGTGTGCGCGTACGATGCGCGCCACCAGCAGCGGTCACCCGGACGCCGGAACGACGGTCGTACGGGCTGACCGGTCGGCACCGCCACCGACACAGCTACTGAGGAGAGAACATGCGCGACGCGTACCACGAGGAACTCGATGCGATCGGCGACAGCCTGGTCGAGATGGCCCGGCTGGTCGGATCGGCGATGGGCCGGGCCACCACCGCCCTCCTCGACGCGGACCTGGCGCTGGCGGAGAGCGTGATCGCCGCCGACGAGAAGGTCAACGAGCTCCACCACGAGCTGGAGAACCGGGCCATCGACCTCCTCGCCCGCCAGCAGCCGGTCGCCACCGACCTGCGCATCGTCGTCACCTCGCTGCGGATGAGCGCCGACCTGGAGCGCTGCGGCGACCTCGCCCGGCACGTCGCCAAGGTCGCGCGGATGCGCTACCCCGACACCGCCGTGCCGAGCGACCTGCACTCCACCGTCCTGGAGATGGGCCAGCTCGCCCAGCGCCTGGTGGCCAAGGCCGGCCTGGTCATCGCCACCAAGGACGTCGACAAGGCCCTGGAGATGGAGCAGGACGACGACGCGATCGACACCCTGCACCGCGAGCTGCTGTCGCACCTGATCGACGAGCGCTGGCACCACGGCATAGAGACCGCCGTCGACATCACCCTGGTCGGCCGCTACTACGAGCGCTTCGCGGACCACGCGGTGTCGGTCGCCAAGCGCGTGGTGTACCTGGTGACGGGCGAGCACGTGGCCGAGTTCGTGGCCGCCACCGAGGCCGCCGAGGCCGCGCCGGTCGACTGACCGCCGGTCCGGGCTCACCCCGAGGGGTGAGTAAACCTGTGGCAAGGGTGGTGCGGGCGCACGGACTTCCGTGCGCCCCACCACTGCGCGCCCGTTGACGCTCATCCGTTCGACGGCTTCACTCGACATTGGGGGCACAGGACTGTGCCCGTCACAAGGAGGGAAGCTCGATGAAGGCCAACCCGTCCCGACCGGCAACCGCCCACAACTCCGTCGAGCCACCCGCCCCGAAGCTGCTTCCCGTCCTCGCGGCCGGCTGCGGCTGCGGCCCGGGCTGCGGCTGCGGCTGCCAGTCCGGCGCGCCCTGCCAGTGCGGAGGCGCCGACGGCGGCTGCTGCGGCGGCCACTGAACGCGGCACCGCCCGAGGAGCTCCCGAGGTGCACGGCCCACCGGCGACCGTGCACCTCGCGCGTTCCGGCCCGCCCGACCGGCGCCTTCCGGCCCGCTCACCCTCCCGCGGGCCTTCCGCAGGTCAGAACCGGACGTCGGAGCAGGAGTAGAAGGCGTTCCCGGTGTCGGAGATCGTCCAGACCGCGACGACCACCTGGTGCCCGGTGCGCCCGCCCGGGACGGTCGCGGTGTGGCTGAGGGTGCTCGGCACCTGCTTCCCGCCGTACGGGACGGTCAGGAAGGGCGTCAGGTCCAGGTTGGCGCGGGTGACCGGCTGGCTCGCGTCGTAGCCCGGCTTGGTCATGTAGTACCGGAAGTCGGCGGTCGCGTGCCGGGCGGTGAACGTCCAGGTGAAGGTGAGCTGCTGGCCCGCCGTCACCGGCGTGGTCGGCCAGGCGCCGCCATGGGGGTCGTCCAGCTCGGCGAAGCGCGCGTTGCCGCCGGCGCAGATGGTGCCGTCCGAGGGGCCGAGGGCCGGGAAGCCCTTGGGGCCCTCGACGCTCTGCGGCTCCCATTGGATGTCACCGCAGTCCCACGGGACGCCGTCCACGTGGGTGTCGCAGAGCGCGGCCCGGCTGGGCGGGGTCGAGATCCAGCCGTGGGACGAGGCCGGGAAGGCGAGGGTCAGCGGGATCGCCAGCGCGGCGACGGCGGCCCCGACGATGTGACGTGTGCGCATGGTGCTCCTCCGTGGGGGTGGATGGAGTGTGCGCCGGGGCGCGGACGCGCGCGCGTGGGGGTGCGGCGGCCCGGACGGGGAGATCCTGGCATGCCTGCGCCAGTCCGGTGCCCTCACGGTAGGAGTCGCCGACCGAGCCCGTCAATGGTCTGAACCAGTTTCCCATTCACCGCCCAACTCCCCTACCGGACAACCCGGTTGAACCCGAACCGATCCAAAACGAACCGCCCGAGAACGAACGAAGCCCCGCCCCCGGTCGGACCGGGGGCGGGGCCGTAGCGGCAAGCGGCTTACTTCTTGCCCTGGTTCTTGACGGCCTCGATGGCGGCCGCGGCGGCGTCCGGGTCGAGGTAGCGGCCGCCCGGGGTGACGGGCTTGAAGTCGGCGTCCAGCTCGTACACCAGCGGGATGCCGGTCGGGATGTTCAGGCCGGCGATGGCCTCGTCGGAGACGCCGTCGAGGTGCTTGACCAGCGCGCGCAGGCTGTTGCCGTGGGCGGTGACCAGCACGGTCCGGCCGGCGGCGAGGTCCGGGACGATGGCGTCGTACCAGTACGGGAGCATCCGCTCCACGACGTCCTTCAGGCACTCGGTGCGCGGACGCAGCTCGCTCGGGATCTCGGCGTAACGGGCGTCGCCGGCCTGCGAGTACTCGGAATCGTCGGCCAGCACCGGCGGCGGGGTGTCGTACGAGCGGCGCCACAGCTGGAACTGCTCCTCGCCGAACTCGGCCAGGGTCTGGGCCTTGTCCTTGCCCTGGAGCGCACCGTAGTGGCGCTCGTTCAGCCGCCAGCTGCGGCTGACCGGGATCCAGTGGCGGTCGGCCTTGTCCAGGGCGATCTGCGAGGTGCGGATGGCGCGGCGCAGCAGCGACGTGTGCAGCACGTCGGGGAGCAGACCCTCGGCGGCCAGGAGCTCGCCACCGCGAGCGGCCTCCTTCTCGCCCTTCTCGTTGAGGTCGACATCGACCCAACCGGTGAACAGGTTCTTCTGGTTCCACTGGCTCTCGCCGTGGCGGAGCAGGATGAGTCGGTACGTCGTGTCAGCCATGGCCCCCAGCTTAGTGGGGGCCCGGAAAACCCCTGGTGGGGACCTTCGACCAATGTGTAATGTGTGCCTCGCGCATCTGACACTTACATGCGTCGGCTGACCGGGCCTGCCGCACCGATCGGCGGACGCCTGCCCCCGGGAGCCCCCACATGCTCGTCACCGCCGGTTTCCGAAGAATGATCCAGGAGACGGCGGGCGGGCTGCCGCGCCAGTTCTGGTGGCTCTGGGTCTCGACCCTGGTCAACCGGCTCGGCGCCTTCGTGGTCACCTTCCTCGCGCTCTACCTCACCAGCAGCCGCGGGTACTCGGCCACCTACGCGGGCCTGGTCGCCGCCCTGTTCGGCCTCGGCTCGGCGGCCTCCGCGATCATCGCCGGCGTGCTGACCGACCGGATCGGACGCCGTCCGACCCTGCTCGCCGCCCAGCTCGGCACCGCACTGTTCACCGCCGTGCTCGGCTTCACGGACGGTCAGGTGGCGATCGCGGTGGTGGCCTTCCTGGTGGGCTTCTGCAACAACGCCACCCGGCCGGCCATCTCGGCGATCATCGCGGACATCGTCCCGGTCGCCGACCGGGTCCGCGCCTACTCACTGAACTTCTGGGCGATCAACCTGGGCTTCGGCCTCTCCTCGGCCGTCGCCGGCCTGATCGCCAGCCACGGCTACCTCACGCTCTTCCTGCTGGACGCGCTCTCCACGGCGCTCTGCGCGGTGGTGATCTTCGTCAGGATCCCGGAGACGAAGCCCGACGTCCGGACGGCGAAGGCCGACGAACCGGCGGTCGGCCTCGGCACCGTGTTCCGCGACCGCCGCTTCATGGCCGTGGTCGGCCTCACCCTGCTGCTCGCCCTGGTGCTGCAGCAGGGCGCCACCACCCTCGCGGTGGACATGGGCCGCCGGGGGATCACGTCCACCGAGTACGGCCTGGTCATCGGCCTGAACGGGCTGCTGATCGTCCTGCTGCAGATCCCGCTCACCCGGTGGGTCGAGAGCCGCAGCCGGTCGGCCATGCTGGCGGCGGCCTCGCTGTTCATCGGCTGGGGATTCGGGCTGACGGCCCTGGCCGGGTCGTCCGCGTGGTTCTACGCCGGCACGGTGGCGGTCTGGACGGTCGGGGAGATCCTCTACACGCCGACCCTCATGGGCCTGATCGCCGAACTGTCGCCGACCCATGCCCGCGGGCGCTACCAGGGCGTCTACTCGCTCGCCTGGTCGCTCGCCTCGTTCCTCGGCCCGGCCGTCGGCGGGGTGCTGCTGGAGCGGGCCGGCGGCGGGGCGCTGTGGGGTGCGTGCGGAGTCTGCGGCACGGTCGCCGCGGCCGGCTACCTGCTGCTGGGCAAGCGGACCGGCGCCGCGCAGGGCATTCGGCCCGGCGGGACCGTCGTCATGGTCCCGGCGCCCGCGGCGGAACCCGCCGGGAAGACCCCGGCGGGCGCCTGACCGAACGGGTCGGTCCGCACGGGTCAGTCCGCGTCCGGGGCGTCCGCCGGCGGCTCCTCCGGGGCGGCCAGGTGGGCGAAGGCGGCCAGGTTGCGGGTGGACTCCCCGCGCTTGGTCCGCCACTCCCACTCCCGGCGGATCGCCGTGGCGAAGCCCAGCTCCAGGAGGGTGTTGAACGGCTCGTCCGCGTTCTCCAGCACCGTCCCGAGCAGCCGGTCCACGACCTGCGGGGTGAGCGCCTCCAGCGGCAGCCGGCCGGCCAGGTAGACGTCGCCGAGCGCGTCGACCGCGTAACCGACGCCGTACAACCGGGTGTTGCGCTCCAGCAGCCAGCGGTAGACGGCCTCGTGGTTCTCGTCCGGACGGCGGATCACGAAGGCGTTCACCGACAGGGTGTGGTCGCCGACCCGCAGGGCGCAGGTGGTGCTCAGCTTCCGGGTGCCCGGGAGGGCCGCCACCAGCGTGTACGGGTCGGTGGCGGCCGGTTCCCAGGCCACCCCGGCGTCGTCCAGGGCGGTGCGCAGGAGGGTCAGGGCCTCGTCCTTGGTGCGGATTGCCATGGGGGTGACGTTACTCGCCGGTACCGGGCGGGCGCAGCCCCGGCCGGTCGGCGCGCGGGCCGCGCGACGTTCCGCCGGGCCGCCCCGGGCCGGTCGGCGACGGGCCGGCCGAGGGCCGGGCCGTCCCGTACTCAGGCCAGTCGGCGACGGGCCGCGGCCAGCCGGCCGGCCGGCCGGGCCATGCTGCCCGCGTACACCTCGGCGGTGGTCGCCGCCGCGGTGTCCCAGCCGAAGCCGGCCGCGTGCCGGGCCGCCGCCGCACCGCGCCGCGCCACCAGACCCCGGTCGGTGATGTACGGCTCCAGCGCGTACGACCAGTCCAGCGGGTCGTGGCCCTGCACCAGGGTGCCGGTCTCGCCGTCCCGCACCGCGACCGGCAGCCCGCCGACCGCGGCCGCCACCACCGGGGTCCCGCAGGCCTGCGCCTCCAGCGCGACCAGCCCGAAGGACTCGCTGTACGAGGGCATCACCAGGGCCGTCGCCGCCCGGTACCAGTCGGCGAGCAGCTCCTGGCCGACCGGCGGGTGGAACCGCACCACGTCGGAGATGCCCAGCTGGGCGGCGAGCTTGTGCAGGCTCTCCGGCCGGGCCAGCCCGGTGCCGGACGGCCCGCCGACCACCGGCACCACCAGGCGCTCGCGCAGCTCCGGGCGCCGGGCCAGCAGCGCGGCGACCGCCCGCAGCAGCACGTCCGGGGCCTTCAGCGGCTGGATCCGGCCCGCGAACAGCAGCACCGCGGCGTCCTGCGGCAGGCCCAGCCGGGCCCGTGCGGCGGCGGGCGTCCGCGGCCCGCCGGGACGGAAGACGTCCAGGTTGACCCCGGGGTGGACGACGGCCAGCTGGTCCGGCCGGGCGGCGTAGTGCAGCGCCAGCTCGGCGGCCTCCTCGGTGGTGTTGGCGATCAGCCGGTCGGCCGCCTCCACCACCTGGGTCTCCCCGATCACCCGGGCCGCGGGCTCGGGCGTGTCGCCCGCGGCCAGCGCGGCGTTCTTGACCTTCGCCATGGTGTGCATGGTGTGCACCAGCGGCACCCCCCAGCGCTGCGCGGCCAGCCAGCCGACCTGCCCGGAGAGCCAGTAGTGCGAGTGCACCAGGTCGTAGTGGCCGGGGCGGTGGCCCGCCTCCGTCCGCAGCACCCCGTGGGTGAAGGCGCACAGCTGGGCCGGCAGGTCCTCCTTGATCAGGCCCTCGTACGGCCCGGCGGTGACGTGGCGGACCAGCACGCCCGGGGCCAGCTCGACCGTCGGCGCGTCGTCCGAGCAGATCGACCGGGTGAACACCTCGACCTCGATGTTGAGGTCGGCCAGGCGCTTGGCCAGCTCGACGATGTAGACGTTCATCCCGCCGGCGTCCCCGGTGCCGGGCTGGTGCAGCGGCGAGGTGTGGACGCTCAGCATGGCGATCCGGCGCGGACGGCGGCGGCCGGGGACGAGCGACTGGAGCCGGGCGCGCGCGGGGGCGGCCGACTGGGCACGGCGGACCGAACGGACGGGGTGCTGGATCACCTGGCTGAAGCCTCCTCTGTGCTGCCCGTCGAGGCGGTCCGTACCGGGCCGCCCGTTGTCCGGTGTGCGCTGCCCCGTCCCGGGCACACATCACCACCAGTCTGCCAACCACACGGACCGCGCTCGGCATTCCCGCCCCGGCCCACCGGCCGGGGCGGTCGCCATCGCCCCAGGTCAGCGCGGTGCCACCGACGGCCCGACTACCCTTCTGGGCATGGCTGCCTCCTTCGAACCCGTTCCCGCCGCGCCCGCCCGCGGACGGACCGGGCGACCGGTGGGGACGGTCACCCGGGGCACCACCAACACCAACCGGCTGCGCCGGATGGACCGCTGGATCGCCCACACCCTCGGCCGCGCGCTGCGCGCCGCCGAGCGCCCGCCGGTCGCGGTGGACCTCGGCTACGGCGCGGCGCCGTGGACCGCCGTCGAGCTGGCCGGGCGGCTGCGCACGGTGCGGGCGGACGTCCGGGTGGTCGGGATCGAGATCGAGCCGGAGCGGGTCGCCGCCGCGCTGCCGTACGCCGAGCCGCCGCTGCTCACCTTCCGGCGCGGGGGCTTCGAGGTGCCGCTGGACGGCGGCGCGCCGGCCCAGCTGATCCGGGCCGCCAACGTGCTGCGGCAGTACGACGAGTCGGCGGTCGCCGGGGTGTGGGAGCGGCTGTGCGCGCGGCTCGCCCCGGACGGGCTGCTGGTCGAGGGCACCTGCGACGAGATCGGGCGGCGGCACGTCTGGGTCGCGCTCGGTCCGGAGGGGCCCCGGACAGTGACCTTCGCGGCCCGGCTGGGCGGCCTCGGCCAGCCCTCCGACCTGGCCGAGCGGCTGCCGAAGGCGCTGATCCACCACAACGTGCCCGGGCGGCCGGTGCACGCCTTCCTGACCGACTTCGACCGGGCCTGGGCGGCGTCCGCGCCGTACGGGGCGTTCGGGGCGCGGCAGCGCTGGGTGGCGGCCTGCACGGCGCTGGCGGGCGGCTGGCCGCTGGTGGACGCGCGCGGACGGTGGCGGCAGGGCGAGGTCACGCTGCCCTGGTCGGCACTCGCGCCGTAGCGGCGGGGTCGGCGCCGCGGCGGCGGGCGGCGCCGTAGCGGCGGGCCGGCGGGCCGGCGCGGTGCTGCCGGGTTCGGGGGCGCGCACATGCCAGCGAGCGCCGGAGCTGGTGACCGACCCGATGCATTCACTCGAACGAGTTATCGAATATCTCTGGCGTGTTGACGCCTCGACACGCCACCATGGACCCGGCCGAGCGGCGACACCACGCCCCACCCGGCCGTCAGGCGCCCCGCTCGGGCAGCTCCCGCCGAGCCCGTTCGAACACCCCGTACATCTCCGACCCGAACAGCACGAACCGCACCTCCGCCAGCTCCGCACCCGCCTCCACGTCACCGCCGCCCAGCACCTCCGCGACGGTGCCGAGCGCGATCCGGGCCGCGTCCGCCGGCGGCCAGCCGTAGATCCCGGCCGACACGGCCGGGAAGGCCACCGTGCGCGCGCCGAGCGCCACCGCGGTGCGCAGCGACTCGCGATAGCAGGAGGCCAGCAGCTCCGCCCGCTCCTCGTACTCCTCCGCCCGGTAGACCGGCCCGACGGTGTGCACCACCCACCGGGCCGGCAGCCGTCCGGCCGCCGTCGCCACCGCCCGTCCGGTGGGCAGCCCCCTGCCCCAGTGCGAGGCGCGCAGCCGGCGGCACTCCTCCAGGATCTGCGGCCCGCCCTTGCGGTGGATCGCGCCGTCCACCCCGCCACCGCCCAGCAAGGACGAGTTGGCGGCGTTCACCACCGCGTCCACCGGCTGTTCCGTGATGTCACCCTCCACCAGGGTGATCCGCTCCACCATCGCCCGCTCCCTCTTCCGGACCGCCCGGCATCCGCCGGGACGGAACCGATTCGACGTCCGAGTCCAGTCACCGCACCGCCACCGGCGTGGCAATAACCACAACGGCGCCGGTCGGCCGGAGAAATCCCCGGAGATCACGTTATGGTCGCGAGAAGTTCCCCGACGCGCGGTGCCAGGCGGGCACTGCGGACGGACGCCGGCCGTTACGCAGTCGGGGAAAGGGAGGAACCACCGATGCCCGCAACGGGAGACGGGCGGGCACCTGGTGCCGCGGACCTGCCGGGCGCCCACGACGGCGCCCGCGTCGGCCATGCCCGCGGCCGTGCCACGACCGGACCGGCCACGGCGACTTCCCCGATACCTCACCCCCGCTCACGGGCCGCGCACGCCTCCCACCCGTCCCACATCCCCGACCCGGCCGGCCCCGCCGCGGCGGACGGGCCCGCCGACGGCACACCGCTGCGACTGCTGGTCATCGAGGACGACGCCTCGGACGCCCAGCTGATCAAGGCCGCGGTGGCCGACAGCGGCACCTCGATCGAGATCCACTGGGCCCGCGGCCTGGACCAGGCCACCGAACTGCTCGCCCCGCCCGCACCCTGGGCCCGGCGCGGGCGCTCCCGCACCCCCGAGTTCGGCTGCGTGCTGCTCGACCTCGCCTCGCCCGCCGACCTGCCGCACCCGTCCGACCCCTCGGACGGGCTGGAGGGCCTGCACGAACTGCTCCGCCGGGCCCCGCACACCCCGGTCGTGGTGCTCACCGACGCCGCGGGGGCCGAACTCGGCGCGGCCGCCGTCGCGGCCGGCGCCCAGGACTTCCTGCTCAAGCACGAGACCGACGGCCCGCTGCTCGCCCGTGCCCTGCGCTACGCCGTCGAGCGCAAGCGCGCCGACGAGTCCCAGCGCCGCCTGGTCGAGGCCGAGTTGCGCGGCCAGGAGAACGCCCGCCTCCAGCGCCACCTGCTGCCCACCCCGCTGCTCGACGGCGCCGGGCTCTCCTTCACCCGGCGCTACCGCCCCGGCCGCCGCCGCGCGCTGCTCGGCGGCGACTTCTACGACGCCGTGCGCACCGACGACGGCACCGTCCACGTCGTGATCGGCGACGTCTGCGGCCACGGCCCGGACGAGGCCGCGCTCGGCGTCGCGCTCCGGATAGCGTGGCGCACCCTGGTCTTCGCCGGCCTCACCGGCGAGACCCTGCTCACCACCCTCCAGCACGTGCTGGAGCACGAGCGGCGCAGCGACGAGATCTTCGCGACGCTCTGCATGCTGGTCATCGAGCCCGGCGGCAGCGGCAGCGACCTCGGCTCGCTCGGCGCCGGCGAGCGGGCCCGGCTCTACCTCGCCGGGCACCCGGCGCCGCTGCTGCTCGGCCGGGACCACGAGCCGATCTCGCTGCCCTCCGACCTCGCCGGGCCCGCGCTCGGCCTGCTGCCGTGCCACGACGGGCAGGCCGCCTGGCCCGCCCACGAGGTCGAACTGCGGGCCGGCTGGCGGCTGTTGCTCTACACCGACGGGCTGATCGAGGGCCGGGTCGGGGCCGGGTCCCGCCGCCTGGGCCAGGACGGGCTCGCCGACCTGGTCGGCGACCACCAGGCCGCCGGGCTGACCCGGGGGCGGCTGGTCGACAGCGCCATCGCCGAGGTCGAGGAGCTGAACGGCGGGGCGCTGACCGACGACGTCGCGGTACTGCTGCTGGAGCGCAACCCGGTGCAGCTGATCCTCGGCTGACGGGCCGGGCATGTGACGGGCGCGGGGGGGGGGGGGGGGGGGGGGGGGCCCCCCCCCCCCCCCCCCCTTTCCCCCCCCCCCCCCCCCCCAACCAGCCCGGACAAGCGTTTTTCC
>NZ_JBVJBI010000015.1:0-200216 GCF_055589745.1 Kitasatospora sp. NPDC041917
CCCCCCTCCCCACCCCCCCCCCCCCCCCCCCCCCCCCCCCCCCCCCCCCCCCCCCATCCCCCCCGCCGCCGTCCGTGCCGGAGGGGCCGGGGCCGGAGGGACCGGGCCGGGGGCCGGCTACGGCCTGGTGAAGGTGTAGTGGGTGACGCCGCTCGGACTGGTCACCGCCTCGGTGCGGAAGCGCCGCTCCAGCCCTTCGAGTCCGCCCCAGAGCGGCTCCCCCCGGCCGAGCAGCACCGGCACCACGACCACGTGCAGGTGGTCGACCAGATCGGCCTCCAGGAAGGCCCGGACGGTGCTCGGGCCGCCGCCGATCCGCACGTCCAGGCCGCCGGCCACCTCCCGGGCCCGGCGCAGCGCCTCCTCGGGGGAGGCGTCGAGGAAGTGGAAGACCGTCCCGCCGTCCATCTCCAGGGAGGGGCGCGGGTGGTGGGTGAGCACGAAGACCGGGGTGTGGAACGGCGGGTTCGGCCCCCACCAGCCCCGCCAGTCCTCGTCCTGCCAGGGGCCGCGCTGCGGGCCGAACTTGTTGCGGCCCATGATCTCCGCGCCGATGCCGTCGCCCCAGGTGCGGGCCATCGCGTCGTCCACGCCGGTGTCTCCGCCCTCCTTGCCGTTCATCCGCCGGAACGTCCGGGTGTCGAAGAACCAGCGGTGCAGCCGGTCGGCGGCGTGGCCGAACGGCGCGTCGAGGCTCTGGCCCTCGCCCGTGCCGTAGCCGTCCAGGGAGATCGAGAAGTTGTGGACCCGGACCAGGGACATCGGTTCCTCCGCCGCTCTGCGCGCCTCACGCGTGTCTCGGGTGCGGACCGCCCGCACCCCGCGCCTGGGCCAAACTAGCCTGGAGCCACCGAACCCCGACGTTCCGTCACCGTCCTCGGGCGTGGCGGGTGCGGCGGATGGGGAGCGCGTGGAGGAAGGGGAGGGGAGCGGGGGAGAAGCGGTGCAGCCGTCACGCTATTGTCGTGCCTTCTTCATCCTGAGCACGCCCGGGCGGGCGATGCTTCGTCAGGCTGCCCGGGAGCAGGGCGGCCGGCATCCCATGACTTGGGGGGACCGTTCCGATGACCGTACGCCGCACCCTGACCGGATTCCTGGCCGCCGGCCTGATCGCCGCCGCGGCGGCGCTGATCCCGACCGCCCCGGCGGACGCCACCACGGGCGGGTCGGGCGACCTGCCGTTCGGCTCCGCGACCACCGTCGGCCTGCACAACACCTACGACCCGGCCGCGTTCCCGTACCTCGCCCAGGGCCTGGACACCGGCACCGGCATGATCGAGCTGGACCTCTGGCCGAACGTCTTCACCAAGACGTGGCAGGTCAGCCACTCCAACCCGTTCGGCAACTCCAACAACTGCACCGCCGCGAGCACCCCCGCGCAGCTCTACGCGGGCGGCACCGACCAGAACCTGGAGAGCTGCCTGGACGACGTCCGGGTCTGGCTCGGGGCGCACCCGGGCGCCGGGCCGCTGGTGATCAAGCTGGAGCTCAAGCCGGGCTACTCGGCCAACCTCGGCATGGGCCCGGACCAGCTGGACGCGCTGATCGCCCAGCACCTCGGCTCCGCCGTACTGCGCCCGGCCGACCTGCTGGCCAGGCCCGGCGGCGGCTCGTACGCGAGCGTCGACGAGGCGGTGCGGGCGGGCAACTGGCCGAGCCGCTCGGCGCTGGCCGGGAAGGTGCTGCTGTACGCGATCCCGGGCACGGTCGAGCTCGGCAACCCCTTCGACACCCTGCACACCGACGTCGAGCAGGGCCGGCACCTGCGCGACCTGGCGGCGGCCGGCCGGATCGGCCAGGCGCAGGTGTTCCCCTCCGTGCTCGGCGCCGCCACCGGCGACCCGCGCGGCCAGTACACCGGGGCGGACGCCTCGATCCGGCCCTGGTTCGTGGTCTTCGACGGTGATGCCTCCACCTACGTCAGGACCGTCGACACTGCCTGGTACGACAACGCCCACTACCTGCTGGTGATGACGGACTCCCACCTGGTCGCGCCGGAGATCAGCGGCACGGACCCGACCGCGGACCAGGCGCGGGCCCGCACCGAGCAGCTGGCGAAGGCGCACGCGAGCATCGTCTCCAGCGACTGGCGCAGGCTCCCGGCGGTGCAGGCGCTGGTGCTGTCGCGCGGCTGAGGCCGGCCCGGCGGCTGACCGGGCCGAGGCCCTGACGGGTACGTCGAGTTGACCGGAGGTGAAGAGTTGGAACGGGGCTTCCGATGGCTCCCGACCGTCGCCATCCTGGTTGTCATGACCCGAACTCTACGCGCGTGGAAGACCCGCGTCGCCGCCACCGCCGCCGTTGCCCTGGTCACCCTCGCGCCGATCGCCGTCGCGACCGAGGCGCAGGCCGCGGTGAGCGGCTCGGTGTGCCTGTCCGCCCTGCCCTCCCAGGCCGGCACCACCCTCGACCTGATCGCCTCCGGCGGTCCCTTCCCGTACAGCCAGGACGGCGTCGTCTTCCAGAACCGGGAGCGCGTGCTGCCCGCGCAGTCCTCCGGCTACTACCACGAGTACACCGTGGTCACCCCGGGCTCGCCGACCCGCGGCGCCCGTCGCATCGTCACCGGCAAGCAGTACCACGAGGACTACTACACCGCCGACCACTACGTGACCTTCCGCAAGATCGACTTCGGCTGCTGAACCGGCCACCGCTCACCGCTCCACCGATCATCGTTCCACCGATCACCGCTCCACCGATCATCGTTCCACCGATCACCGCTCCACCGATCACCGCTCCACCGGGCACCTCCGGGGCCCCGGCGCCGCACCCCGCGCCGGGGCCCCGGGCGCGTCCGATAGCGTCGGGGCGTCCGGCAACGACTCCTGGAGGTTCCCGTGCCGCAGATCCTGGTCGACCACTCGGCCGAACTCGACTTCGACCGGGCGGCGCTGGCCGCCGAGGTCCACCAGGCGATCACCGAGGTGATCGACACCACGGTGGCGGACTGCAAGACGCTCTTCCGCCCCGCCGGCCGGCACCACGTCGGCGACGGGACGAGCGGCGAGGCCGTGGTGCTGGTCGAGGTGAAGATCCTGGCCGGCCGCAGTGCCGAGCAGCGCGCCGAACTGACCGCCCGAGTGCTCGCCGCCCTGCGTGCCCGGATCGACCGGCCCGCCGCCATCGGCGTCCAGGTCACCGAACTCGACCGGGACACCTACCGGTTCGTCCACCACCCCGGCCACTGAGCCCCGGCCACTGAGCCGTGAACTCCGAGCCGTGAACTCCGAGCCCTGCCACCGAGTCCCGTCCGCCGGGCGGGGTCCGGGGAACGGCGGCGGCGCCGGGCCCGTGAGCCCGGCGCCGCCGGTGGAACAGGCCCGCGGTCAGTCCGTCGGGCAGTGGATGCCCGTGGCCGGGACGGTGCCGTCCAGCAGGAACGCGTCCACCGAGGCGCGGACGCACTTGCTCGCGCCGTAGCCGGTGTGGCCCTCGCCGTCGCGGCTGATCAGGACGGCGTTGCCGAGTTCGGCGGTGAGCTTCTCGGCCCAGGCGTACGGGGTGGCCGGGTCCCCGGTGGTGCCGACGACCACGATCGGGGTGGTGGCGGCCGACGTGATCACGTGCGGCTTCTCGGTCGCGCGGAACGGCCAGATCCGGCAGTCCGGGTCGAACAGCGAGGCCATCGGGTCGTGCTTGCCGACCAGCGGGGCCTTGGCGGCGAGGTCGGTCAGCGCGGCCTGCAGCTGCTCCCCGGCCGGGGCGTCGGTGGCGCCGTCGGCGCAGTGGATGGCGGTGTAGGCGTCCGCCGACGGGCCGTAACGGCCTTCTTCGTCACGGCCGTTGTAGCCGTCGGCGAGGTCGAGCAGGTAGTCGCCCTTGCCGCGCACCATCGCCCAGCCGATGGAGTTGCGCAGGCCGTTCCAGGCCTTCTCGCCGCCGTAGAGCCGGCTGAGCACGCCGGTCCAGGCCGCGCTGGAGGTCAGGGTGCGGCCCTTCTCCGTCCTGAGCGGCTTGTCCTTGAGTCCGTCGAGGAAGGCGGCGAGCTTCTGCGGGGCCTGGTCGGCGTCCTTGCCGAGCGGGCACGCGTCCTTGGTGACGCAGTCCGCGGCGAAGGCCTTCAGCGCCCGCTCGAAGCCGGCCGACTGCTCGATGTTGTGCTGGATCAGCGAGGTGGAGGCAGAGGTGGCGCCGTCCAGGACGAGCCGGCCGACCCGGTCCGGGAACTCCTCGGTGTAGAGCGAGCCGAGGTAGGTGCCGTAGGACATGCCGAGGTAGCTGAGCTTCTGGTCGCCGAGGGCGGCGCGCAGCACGTCCATGTCCCGGGCGGTGTTGCGGGTGCCGACGAAGGGCAGGACCTGTGCGTACTTGGCCTGGCAGGCGTCGGCGAGCTGCTTGCCGTGGTCGTCGCCGGCCTGGTCGGTGTTGAGCCAGGCGTCCCGGGCCCGGTCGTCCAGGCAGTTGAGCGGGCTGGTGCCGCCGGTGCCGCGCGGGTCGAAGCCGACGATGTCGTAGCGGTCGTGCAGCGGGCCGTCGAGGCCCTTGGGGTCGTAGGTGACCATCTGGACGCCGGAGCCGCCCGGGCCGCCGGGGTTGAGCAGCAGCGAGCCGATCCGCTGGTCGGGCTTGGTGGCCGGGTTGCGGACCACGGCGACGTCCAGGGTGCCGGCGGCCGGGGCGGTGTAGTCGAGCGGGACCTTGAGGGCGGCGCACTGGAGCGCCGAGATGTCCTCCTTGTTCTGCGGGTCCTTCGCGCAGGGGCCCCAGGCGAGCTGCTGGCCGTAGAAGGCCTTGAGCGCCGGGTCGGCGGCACCGGTGGGCTTGACGGTCGGGGTGGGCGTCGGGGTGGCCGTCGGCGTCGCGCCGGCGGGGGCCGTGGTGGTCGCGGGCGCGGCGGCCGTGCCGCTCCCGCCGGTGCAGCCGGCCAGCAGGGCTGCGGTGGCGACGGCTGCTGCGGCGGCGGGCAGGATGCGCCGCGGATTCCTGGTGATCATGAAATGCACGGCACAGGAATATCACCTGCCTGTCACATCGGTCACATGGGATTCTCGGAGTTCTCCGCACGGCGCCGCTCCCGCGGTGGTCGGGGGTGATGCCGTCCGCCGGGCGCGAGGGGTGATTCCGCGGGGCGCCGAACGATGCCATGCTGAGGTCATGACAGAAAGCAGTGCGGTGGCCCCGCTCCGTGAGCAGGCGGAAGTCGGTGGCCGGCGGAGGGAGTTGGCCGCGGCGACGGTCGGATCGGTGGTCGAGTCCTTCGACTGGAGCGTCTACGCCGTCCTCGCGCCCTACTTCGCGGCGGACCTCTTCGGGCACGGCAAGCACGGCGTCAGCGGCGTGCTCGGCGCGTACGTCACCTTCGCGGTGGGCTTCGTCGCCCGGCCGGTCGGCTCCTACCTGATCGGGCGCCTCAGCGACACCAGGGGACGGCGCTTCGCGCTGAGCCTCGGCATGGCGGTGATCGCCGCCGCCAGCCTGGGCATCGCCGTGATCCCCGGCCAACAGGCCATCGGAGTCTGGGCGGCACTGCTGGCCGTGCTCGCCCGGGTGGTGCAGGGGCTCGCCTTCGGCGGGGAGGCGCCGAGCGTGGCCGCGTACGTGACCGAGACCGCCCCGCCGCGGCACCGCTTCGCGTTCAGCTCGATCTCCTACGGCGGGATCGTCCTCGGCTCGCTGCTCTCCTTCGGGGTGCTCACCGTGCTGATCCACACCATCGGCAAGTCCGGTCTGGAGAACGGTGGTTGGCGCCTGGGCTTCGCGGTCGCCGCACTGCTCGGGCTGGCCGCCGTCTGGGTACGGCGGTGGGCGCCGGAGAGCGCGGAGTTCCGCCGCACCCGGGAGCGCGCGCGGCGCACCGCCCGCCCGCCGTTCCTGCGGACGCTGCGCGAGCACCGCTGGGCGGTGCTCACCGTCTTCCTCAACACCCTCGGGGGGACGGTCGGTTACTACTTCGCGCTGGCGTACCTGCCGCAGTACGCCGCCGCCTACCACGTGGTCGGCAAGGAGGAGGCGGCCTCCTTCATGACGGTGGTGCTCGTCGTGGTGCTGGCCACCATGCTGCTCACCGGCGTCGCCGCCGACCGCTTCGGCCTGCTGCCGGTCGCCCGGATCGGCTTCGGCCTGCCGATCCCGATGGTCGGCATCCTGCTCGCCGGGCTGCGCCAGGGCTGGCTGCCGTTCCAGGTCGTCGCCGTGCTGCTGGGGATGCTGGTGGCCACGGTGCTCGGCACGCTCAACGTCTTCACCGGGCTGCTGTTCCCGACCGAGGTGCGGGCGGTCGGCCTCGGCGTGGTCAACGCGACCACCATCGCCGCGTTCGGCGGCACCTTCCCGCTGCTCGCCGAGTGGCTGAACGGCCGTCATCTGCTGGGCCTGATCCCCGGATACGTCACCGTCTGCACGGCCGGCCCGGCCCTCGCGCTGCTGACGGCGATGAAGGTGCCGTCCTTCGCCGCGGCCGTGCGGGGCGCGGAAGCCTCGGTTCAGCGGACACCGGGAACCGCCTGACGGACAGTCATCCACTGTGGTTGAGTGGTCCGGACCATTGCTGATCGGGGAGGGCGGAGCATGGGTGCCGACGCATCGGGTGCGGACATACCGGACACTGCCGGACGGGACGCCGGAACATCGGACGCCGGTCCGGGTGTCGGTGGTCCGGACGACTGGGGTCCGGACGACTGGGGGTCCTACGACCGTCCGCCGGGGACCGGCCTGTCGGAGAGCTGGCTGACCGAGCCCGGGTTCGAGGAGCCGCCGCAGGTGGACCTGCGCACCGACCGGGCGCACTCGGCCCGGGTCTACGACTACCTGCTCGGCGGCAAGACCAACTTCCCCGCGGACCGCGAGGTCGGCGACCGCGTCCTGGCCGACCTGCCCGGCGTGCGCGCGGACGCCACCGCGGCCCGCGCCGTGATGCACCGGATGGTGCGCCGGCTCGCCGAGGTGCACGGCGTGCGCCAGTTCCTGGACGTCGGCACCGGCATTCCGACCGCGCCCAATCTGCACGAGATCGTGCAGTCCGTCGACCCGGCCTGCCGCGTGGTCTACGTCGACAACGACCCGATCGTGCTCGCCCACTCGCGCGCCCTGCTCACCAGCACCCCCGAGGGCCGCACCGCCTATGTCCAGGGCGACCTGCGCGAACCGGAGCGGTTCCTCGCCGACCCGGCGGTGGCCGGCACCCTGGACCTCCGCGAGCCGGTCGCCCTGACGCTCATCAACATCGTCCACTTCCTCTCCGACGAGGCCGCGCACCCGCCCGTCCGCAAGATCCTGGACGCCCTGCCCGCCGGCAGCTTCCTCGCGCTGTCCGCGGGGACGGCCGACATCGCGCCGGAGCGCAGCGCGGCCGCCGCCCGCCGGTACGAGGAGGCCGGGATCACGCTTCACTTCCGCTCGCGCGAGCGCGTCGAACTCTTCTTCGCCGGGCTGGAGTTGGACGATCCGGGGGTGGTCCTGATCAACCACTGGCACCCGGAGCTCGCCGAGGCCCCGGCCCCGGGCGGGGACACGGTCTCGGTGTACGGGGGAGTCGGCCGCAAGGCATAGTCGGATCCTTCCCTGTCAAAACGATCGTCTTTACGTGCTCATGTCATTAAAGTGACTGCCCGTCGAACCCCCCACTCGGCAGGCGGAGATTTCATGACCATTGCACGCAGGTCCATCCTCAAGGGCACCTCGGCGGCCGGAGCCGCCCTCGTGGCGGCAGGGACGGCGGCCGCGCAACCCGCGGCCGCCCAGCCGGCCGACGACGCGCCCGCCGGTCCGCTCCTGCAGACCACCCCGCACCGCGCCGGAACGGCCTCGGTGACCGGGCTGCACCTGCAGTTCGGCACCGACGCCAGTACGGAGATGACCGTCTCCTGGCTCACCCCGCAGTCCGTGCGCCGACCACAGGTGCGGTACGGCTCACCGGACGGCGGCCTCGGCCGGGTCGTCCAGGCCGAGACCCGTACCTACCGGGACTCGATCGACAAGGTCGAGGTGTACGTCCACCACGCGCGGCTCACCGGGCTGCGCCCGGGCACCACCTACCTCTACAGCGCCGGCCACGACGGCGCCAACGCCGAGACCGGCACCTTCACCACCGCCCCGCGCGGCCGAACCCCCTTCACCTTCACGAGCTTCGGGGACCAGGCCGCGCCCAACCTCCGCCGCCGGATCACCTTCCCCGACGGCATGCCCTCCCCGCTCGGCAAGTACCCCGTGTTCATGAGCAGCCAGGTCGGCACCGCGGCCTCCGCCGACATCGTCGCCGCCGTCGAACGCGTCGGGCCGCTGTTCAACCTCATCAACGGCGACCTCTGCTACTCCTCCTACGCCGGCCGCCACGGCCAGAGCCGCACCGCGACCTGGGCCGACTGGTTCATCAGCAACAGCCGCTCCACCCGGCTGCGGCCCTGGATGCCCTGCGTCGGCAACCACGAGAACGAGGGCGGCAACGGCCCGATCGGCGCGACCGGCTACCAGGCCTACTTCACCCTCCCCGACTCCTCGGCCTCCTCCGACGAGGAGACCCGGGGCATGTGGTACGCCTTCACCGTCGGCTCGGTGCGCTTCATCAGCCTCGCCAACGACGACGAGGCCATCCAGAACTCCGGCGACGTCTACCTGCGCGGCTACTCAGGAGGAGCCCAACGGCGCTGGCTGGAGCGGGAGTTGCGGGCGGCCCGGGGCAACCGGGCGATCGACTGGATCGTGGTCTGCATGCACCACCCGATGATCTCCAGCTCGATGCACGGCTCCGGCAGCGACCTCGGCCTCCGCGAGACCTGGGGCCCGCTGTTCGACGCCTACGGGGTCGACCTGGTGGTGTGCGGCCACGAGCACTACTACGAGCGCTCCCACCCCGTCCGCGGCACCCTGCCCAACGACACCCGCACCCCGGTGCCGACCGACACCCGCACCGACCTCGTCGACACCGGGCGGGGCACCGTCCACATGATCATCGGGGCCGGCGGCAACGCCGCCACCACGCAGGACGACCTTTTCGAGAAGCCCAAGGGCCGGGTGGTCGTCGGGCTGGAGGACCCGAAGCCGGGCGCGCCCTACCGGGAGTCGGTCTGGGTCACCGAGGACGCGCCCTGGGCCGCCGTCCAGGACCGCACCCACGCCCACGGCTTCGCGGCCTTCGAGGTCGACCCGGGCGACCGGCGCGGCGGCACGACCACCATGAAGGTCACCTACTACACCTTCGACGGACCCCACGGGGACCTCACCCCGGTGGACACCTTCACCCTGTACCGGCGCCGGACCGACGGGCGCGACGGCTGACGGCCGCGTGGCCCGGCGCCGGGCGGCTCAGCGCCGGGCAGCCGGCTCAGCGCCGGAACAGGCCGGTGAGCACGTCCCACCAGCCGCGGCGCTGCGCCGGGACGGCCCCGACGGCCCCGACGGCCCCGACGGCCCCGACGGCCCGGCGCGCTCGGCGTTCCGGGGGCCCCGACGGCCCCGACGGCCCCGACGGCCCGGCGCGCTCGGCGTTCCGGGGGCCCGGGACGGCCTGCTGCGCCGCTGAGCCGCCCTGTTCCGCCTGCTGGGTCCCGGCCTTCGCCTGCTCCGCCTCCGCCTCCTCGGCCTCCGCCACCGAGAGCGGGTCCGGCTCGATGTCGCGGGCGGTGAACTCCACCGGCAGCTCCGTCAGATGACGGGAGATCCAGGCCGAACTCCAGGTCAGCTCCTCCTCGGGCACCGCGAGCCGGACGTCCGGCAGCAGGGTGAGCAGGATGTCGATCCCGGCCTCGGCGACGTGCCGCCCGATGTCCTGGCCGGGGCACTCGTGCGGACCGGCGCCGAAGGACAGATGGGAGCGGTTGCCGTACAGCGGGGCCGCCAGGTCGGGCCGGACCACCGGGTCCACGTTGCCCGCCGCGAGCCCGAGCAGCAGCAGGTCCCCGGCACCGATCTGCTGACCGCCCAGCTCGGTGTCGGCGGTCGCCCAGCGGCCGGCCACCAGGGACATCGGCGGGGAGTCCCAGAGCACCTGGTCGAGCGCCTCGCCCAGGGTCATCTGGCCGCCGGAGAGGTGGGCGCGGAACCGCGGGTCGGTGAGCACCATCTTCAACGAGTCGGCGATCAGGTTGACGGTGGTCTCGTTCGCGGCCAGCAGCACCACCCGCAGGTGCTCCATCACCTCGTCCTCGGTCAGCCCGGCCGGGTGCGCCAGCAGACGGCTGGTCAGGTCGTCACCGGGGCTTTCGCGCTTGATGGCGATGGTCCGGCGCAGACCGGCGACCACGTACTCGTTGCTGGCGATCGCCGTCTCGGTGCCCTTCATCAGGTCCCGGGCGGCGGTCACCAGCTGCGGCCCGTACTCGTCCGGCATGCCGAGCAGCTTGGTCATCACCAGCATCGGCAGGTGCTCGGCGAACTGGGAGATCAGTTCGGCCCGGCCGGTCGGCCCGACCACCTGGACCAGGTCGGTGGTGAAGCGGCGGACGTGACGGCGGATGCCGCGCCGGTCGAAGCCGTTCAGGCCGTCCAGCAGCGCGCCGCGCAGCCGGCGGTGCTCGTCGCCGTCCGCGAACACGCAGATCGGCTGCCAGGCGACCACCGGCAGCAGCGGCGAGTCCGGCGGGACCTCGTTGTTGCGGAAGGCGCTCCACAGGCGCGAGTCCCGGGAGAACAGCGAGGGCGTGCGCATCGCGGCGATGTTGGCGCCGTGGCCGAGCACCAGCCAGGCCCGGTGGTCGCCGTGCAGCAGCACCGGGGCCACCTCGCCGTACTCGGCGCGCAGCTTCTCGTACAGGCCCGCCGGATCGCTCTCGGCCTCCGGCCCGTACAGGCGGCGCAGGCCGCCGGGGCCGGTCGGGGAGATGCCGCCGCCCGCGTGGGCCGGGCAGCCGGGCGGCGGGGCGGCGGGCGACGCGGGGCCGGCGGGGATGGCGGGTTCGGGGAACGGGGTGGTCACGGGGGTCTCCGGTCGCGGGTGGGTTCGGTGACGGGCGGTCGGTGGGGGTGGTACGGACGGACCGTCGGCTCAGCCGGTGGACGGGGCGGCCAGCTCGTACAGGTAGTGCATCAGGGTCATCAGGGTGTCCCGGCTGGACTCCCGGCTGCGCGCGTCGCACGCGACGATCGGCACCTCGGGCGGCAGGTCCAGCGCGTCCCGGACCTCGTCGAGCGGGACGGGCGGCGCCTCCGGGAAGCCGTTGACGGCCACCACGAAGGGCACGCCGCGCTCCTCCAGACGCCCGATCACCTCGAAGCTGACCTCCAGCCGGCGGGTGTCCACCAGCACCACCGCGCCCAGGGCGCCCTCGAACAGCCCGTTCCAGAGGAACCAGAACCGCTCCTGGCCGGGGGTGCCGAAGACGTAGAGCACGAGCCGGTCGCTGATGCTGATCCGGCCGAAGTCCATGGCCACGGTGGTGGAGGTCTTCTGCTCGACCCCGGTCGGGTCGTCCACCCCGACCCCGGCCTGGGTCATGGTCTCCTCGGTGGTCAGCGGGCGGATCTCGCTGACCGCCCCGACCAGCGTCGTCTTGCCGACGCCGAAGCCGCCGACCACCACCACCTTGACCGCCGTGGTGACGGTGTCCGGCAGCAGGTCCGAACCGGCCGGCCCGACCACCGTGTCAGAGCCGCTGAAGTCCATGGATCACCGCCTCCAACAGGGCACGGTCGGGAAGCTCCGCCGCGGGCACGGCGGAACTGCGGGCCTCGATCAGCCCGTCGTCGAGCAGGTCCGCCAGCAGGACGATGACCACGCTGACGGGCAGCTCCAGGTAGGCGGAGACCTCCGCCACCGAGAGCGGGGACCGGCACAGCCGCAGGATGGCGGCCTGCTCCGGCTGGTGGGCGGGGGTCGGCTCCGCACGGGAGACGATCAGGGTGACCAGGTCGAAGACCCCCGGTCCGGAGGGGCCGCTGCGGCCCCGGGTGATGACGTACAGCCGGTCGGGCTCGGGGCCGTCCCAGCCACCCTTCTCGGCCGTCATGCCACCGCCTCGCTGTGCTCGTTCATGTGCCCGTCCCGCCGCCGGAGCCCACCGCGGCGGGCCGGGCCGGGTGCCGGTTCACGCGACCGCCTCGGGATTGCGCGGCGGGGTGGACAGGTGCTCGCCGATCCGGGCGACCAGGTCGCGCATCTGGTGGCTCACCAGCCCGGCGTCCACGCCCTCGTCGGCGAGCACCGCGAGGTAGGCGCGGTCACCGGCCGCCATCAGGTAGAAGTAGCCGCCGTCCACCTCGATCACCACCAGCCGCATCGAGCCGTCGCCGTGCGGGAACTCGTGGCCGATCGCGCCGGCCAGGCTCTGCAGCCCGGCGCAGGCGGCGGCGAGGCGGTCGGCGGTGTCCGGGTCGGTGCCGTACTGGGCGATCCGCAGGCCGTCGGCGGACAGCACGATGACGTGGCGCACGCACGGGACGCTGTCCGCGAGGTCGTTGAGGATCCAGTCCATGTTGTTGCGGTGCGGAATCACTGCTCGCCCTTCCCTGCCGTGTCTTCACTGGTGTGCGCGGCGCTGGTGTGTCCGGCACCCGCCTGTCCGGTACCCGTCCGTCCGGCACCCGCCCACCCGGAGTCCGTCCGTCCGGGGCCCGTGGTGCGTCCGGCGTCGGTGGTGCGACCGGCGTCGGTGGCGGATCCGGCACCCGCCGGGCCGGACGGGCCCGGCCCGGTGCCCTTGATGCCGTCCATGAACGCCTCCAGCCACAGGCCCGGCTGCTTCGGCTCCTTGGCGGGGCCCGTCGCCCGGGCCGGCGGCCCCGCCACCGGTCCGGCGGGCTGCGCCATCGGCCCGGCGGGCTGCGCGGTGGCGCGCGCGGCCCCGCCGAAGCCCCGCGGCATCATCGGGCGGCTGCGCCGGCGCTGCGGCAGGCCGTTGGGCGTCCACTCCGTCACGATCACCTCGTCGTCCCCGGCGCCCGGGCCGGACGGCCCCCACGGGTTGGTCGAACCGTAGGACGGCCCGACGCCGGCCGAGGTCGTCCGGGTGCCCCAGGGA
The DNA here is from genome assembly GCF_055589745.1 of Kitasatospora sp. NPDC041917. Taxonomy (NCBI): domain Bacteria; kingdom Bacillati; phylum Actinomycetota; class Actinomycetes; order Kitasatosporales; family Streptomycetaceae; genus Kitasatospora; species Kitasatospora sp. NPDC041917. The sequence goes on from NZ_JBVJBI010000015.1 coordinate 12,891, forward strand.
CGGCCCGGGGCCGCGTGCCGGGGCGGGTTCGCCGGGAGCGGACGGGGGCCGGAGAAGGCGCCGATGCCGTGCGCCCGCCCGGTCGGCGGCGCGGTGGTGAGCAGCTCCTGCGGCACGACCAGCACCGCCCGTACGCCGCCGTACGCGGAACGGCGCAGCGAGATCTGGAAGCCGTACGCCTGGCAGAGCCGGCCGACGATGGCGAAGCCCAGCCGGGGGGACTCGGTGAGGTCGTCGAAGTCCTTGGAGACCATCGCCTCGCGGATCGAGCGCTCGGCGCGGAACCGGGCCTCGTCGGTGAGGCCGAGGCCGCCGTCCTCGATCTCGATCGCCATCCCGCTCTGCACCTCGGAGGCGCTCAGGTGCACGTGGGTGTGCGGCGGCGAGTAGCGGGTGGCGTTGTCGAGCAGCTCGGAGACGGCGTGGATCAGCGGCTCGACGGCCGGTCCGGTGACGGAGATCTGCGCCACCGGGTGCAGGTCCACCCGCTGGTACTCCAGGATCCGGGACATGCCGCCGCGCAGCACGCTGTAGAGCGCGATCGGCCGGGTCCACTGCCGGCCGGGGCGGGCGCCCGACAGGACCGCGATGCTGTCGGCCAGGCGGCCGGTCAGCGCGTTGCCGTGGTCCAGGCGCAGCAGGTCGTCGAAGACCGCCGGGTCGTTGCCGTGCCGGTCCTCCATCTCCCGCAGGTCCTTGGCCTGCCGGTGGATGATGGCCTGCACCCGGCGGGCGATGTTGACGAAGGCCCGCTCGGCCGAGTCGCGCCGGCTGACCTCGTCGTCGACGGCCTTGGCGACGGCCTCGGCGACGGCCACCAGGGAGCGGCGGAACCGCGGCGACACGGGGGCGTCGCTCTCCTCCAGCGGGCGGGTCAGGACGTCGAAGGAGTACCCGTAGCGGGCCCCGGCGACGATCCGGCGCATCTCGCCCCGGGCGAGTCGGTCCAGCTCGTCCTCCTGACCGGCCAGCCGGCGTTGGAACTCCTCCACCTGCCGGGCGTGCCGGTCGCGCGACTCACTCAGCGCCCGCCCGCGGCGTGCCGACTCGGCGGCCACCACGGCCACCAGCACGGTGCCCGTCGCCCCGCACCACAGCACCCCGGCCCGGGCCCCGGCGGACACCACCGCCGCGGCGACCGCCACGGCCACCGCCATCACGGCCGTCGGCAACAACCAGCCGAGCAGGGGCGCTTGGCGCCGTCTGGCGAGTGACGATCCAGCTCGAAGCATTCAGCATCCTCAAACGATCGGAACAGCAAAGGGGGACAGGCGGGGGGATCGGCTCCGCGGGCGTGGTGGTGCAGCATAGCCAAGTTCAGGACATCCTGACCGAAAGTCAAAGATACCGTCCCGCAACCGACTTGTCGTATCCAGCCGGACAACACCGACATCTCGCACACCAGTCGCAACCCGGAGCGGCCACCGCCCTCCCACCAGGCTTCTCGCCCCGCCGCCCGCGCGCCGCCGACCCGCTCCGGATTCGCTCATGCGAAGGGTTTCCTCGCCAAGTCCCGCCACCTCGCGCGGAGTTCGTGCTAAGCGCGGCGAACCGGGTCAATCGGGCGGGAGGCAATCACCCGGAAGGGGATTCACGGCCGGGCCTGGCGGGCCGCACCGCGGCGTCCCGATTCCCCGGCCCGCGGTGACCGATCTCTCCTAGGGTCGTCGCATGGACGATCACGACAGCCGAGCACCGGATCCGCTCGGCCGGAACCTGCGCCACCTCATGGGCGACGCCGTCTGGACGGGCATGCTGGCGGAGGCGTTCGAGCGCCGGCACCCGATCGGCACCACCCTGCTGCGCCAGGGCGAACCGGGCACCCACGTCCTCGCGCTGCTGGCCGGAGTGGCCAAGGTGAGCCGGCGGGAACGCAACGGGGACGTCCGACTGCTGGCGTTCCGCGGCCCCGGCGAACTCCTCGGGGAAGTGGCCGTCCTGGACGACGGCGTCCGCTCGGCCAGCGTCCAGGCGATCTCGGACTGCACGGTCGTGGTCGTCACCAAGGCGGCCTTCCTGCGCTTCGTCGCCGAGCACGGGCTGTTTCCCGTGCTGGTCCGCTACGCCATGAGCCGGCTGCGGGAGTCCGACCTGGCCCGGACCGGAGGCGACGTCGTCCCCAGGCTGGCGGCAGCCCTGGTCGCCCTGGCCGACCTCTCCGCAGGGCCGGTGCCGACGGCCGGTCGCCGCATCGAACTCGCCCTGACCCGCGACGAACTGGCCCAACACCTCGGAGTCTCCCGCAACACCGTCACCGCGGCCCTGGTGTCCCTGGCCGCCCACCGCGTCGAAGCCGGCCGGAAGTCCATCGCCCTCGACGACCTCCCCGCCCTCCGCCGGGCGGCCGCATCCCTGCGCGACTGACGAGCCGTCACCTCACTCCTCCGTCGATGTGACCTCCGTCACTCGTTTTCCGCACCGAGTGAGCACACCGCGCCACGCGACCTCGCGAAGCTTGGTGGCGCAAGGTCAGCACGGGAACCACAAGGAGCAGAGAATGACGGAGTTCGACCAGCCGACGCCCGAGGCCAGCGCCCTGCCGTACAGCCGCAGCCGGCACCTCCCGCCGTACCGGGGCATCGTCGCCGTGGACGCCAAGGACTTCACCGGATACCCGGCGATCGAGCACGGCGTGATCAGCAGGTCGGTGCCGCAGGTGCTCCAGTGGTCCTTCGAGCGGGCCGGACTGGGTGACGTCTGGCAGGACCGGAGGTTCCCCAACTCGACCGGCGACGGATACGTGTTCGGCTTCGACCCGGCCTGGATGCCCTTCCTCGTCCACCCCTGGCTGAACACTCTCCAGGAGGTGCTCACCGAGTTCAACGTGCACTCGGTCGGGACGGTGCGCATCCGGCTGCGGGTCAGTCTCAACATCGGCCCGCTGCCGGACACCGGCGGCGAGTTCGACGGCAACGGCACCCCGCGCAACGACACCCACCGGCTGCTCGACTCCCGCCCGGTGAAGGCCATGCTCGCCGCCTCCAACGAGAGCATCACCCACGTCGCCGCCATCCTGTCCGACCGGTGCTACCAGGACGCGGTGGCGAGCGGCTACACCGGGCGCCACCCCGACCACTTCATCGAGGTACCGGCGACCGTCGAGGGCAAGCGCTTCGACCAGCAGGCATGGCTGTACGTGCCCTCCCCGTCCGGGAACCTGTACGACCGCAGGATCCTCGGCGACGCCGTGGTGGAGGAGCAGGAGGGACGGGACAGCCGGAAGCCGGACCGGCCGGCGGAGGGGCGCCGGGCGCCCAGGACGGTCGCGACGCAGCGGGGCGACGGCAGCAACCTGAACAGCGGCACGGTGTACGGCGGTCAGAGCGTCACCAACGCGGGGGGCGACGCGTACGGAGGCTTCGGCGGCGACTACGTCCGGGGCAACAAGGACACCGTCCACGGCGACAAGAACGAGCACCACCGGTGAGCCCCGACGAACGTCCGGCCATCGAGGGGCCGCCGGGCGCGGCGGACGACTTCGATCCCGATTTCGGCATCGACGACGACCTGGCGGATCGGTTCGCCGGTTGGGGAGGGGGCCGCCCGCATGTCATCTTCGCGCCGGGTGGCAACATCAACACCGGTTCGGTGCACGGGGACCAGCGCGTCGAGAACGGTGGTGCCGGGGCCGCCCCGGGCGGCGGCGAGCGGGTCGAGGCGCAGGACGGCCCCATCTCGTCGATGGAGATCCTGGCCGCACGGACCGGTTTCGCGGAGCCGGACTGCTTCGCCGAGGGGCTGAGTGCGCTCGGCACCCGCCTGCTCTTCCTCGCCGGTGACCCCGGTACCGGACGCCGCACCACTGCGCTCAACCTGCTGTTCGAGGGCGGCGGGAACACCATGGCCCTGCGCGCGCTCGACAGCGACTCGGACCTGTCGTCCTGGCGGCCCACCCACAGCGAGGCGCGCGGGTACCTGGTGCACGGCCTGTCGCCCGCGGTCCAGCTCGGCCCCACGGCTATCGCCAAGCTGCGAGCCCGGCTGGAGTCGGCCGACGCCTGCATGGTGGTGCTGCTGCCGCACGACCCGGGCGTGCTCCGCCGTCTCATCCGCGAGATGGACATCAGCCCGGTGGCCTATGCGCCTCCGGCACCGCGTGCGGTCTTCGACGCACGGCTGGAGGCGGTACTGCCCGACGAGGAGCGACGCCGGGACCTGCTGGATCGACTCGGGCCGGACCTCGACGAGTTGCTGGCGCCCCAACTGGTGCCGGCCCAGGTCGTCGAGCTCGTGGACGAGGTGACGCGGGCCCGCGAGGACGATCCCGAACTGGCCGACCTCGGCCAGCGGCTCAGTTTCCTCGCGGAGACGGAGGTCCCCGACCTCCTGAAGGAGCTCCGTGAGGACCCGGACGCGCTGGCGTTCCTGCTGGTGACGAGTGTCCTGGAGGGCCTGGACCACCGGATCGTCCTGGACGAGACCGACCGGTTGCTCAAGCTGGCCGACGGTCGCCTGGACGCGGTACTGCGGCCGAACGCGGACGGAGACGGCCAGGCGCCCCGGCCGAACCCGCGGTTCGTTCTCCGGCGCTCGCTGGACGAACTGCTGGCGACCGTTCGGGCCGAGTACGCGCCCGGTGGGACCCTGCGGACGTCGACCTACACCTATACGGTGGAGCCGATCTGCTTCAAGCGGCATCGGCAGGCGGAGACGGTGTTGCGGCACGTGTGGCGGCAGTACGGGGACGTGCCGGGACTGCTGACCGAGTGGATCGACAAGGTGCACGATTCCGATTCCGATTCCGACCTGGCCGAGCCCATGGGGCGGGTGGTGGGGCTCGCCACGGGGTGGAGCGGTGGCCGTCAGGCCTTGCGTCACATCCGCAAACTGGCCAAGTCCGAGCACATGCAGAGCCAGAGCATCGCCGCGTACGCGCTGGGGATCGCGGCCCAGGACCCGATTCTCGTCGGCGAGGTGAAGCACCGCCTCAACAGCTGGAGCAACAGCGGCGGCTGGCAGCTCCGGTCGACCACGGCCGGTGCCTGTGGCGGAGACTTCGGAGCGGCCCGGCCGGAATTCGCGCTCGCACTGATCCGGCGCTGCTACCGCGGGGAGGACGAGCACGAGCGCATCGTTGCCGCAAGGGCGCGCGGGGCCCTGTGGAGCCTCTTCCACGGCGGAAACCAGACGGCGGTGTTCCGCAAGCTCATCGAGTGGGCGGACCGGTCCGAGCGTGACGCCGCGCTCGCGCACACGGCCTTCCTCGAACTGATTCGAGAACCTTCGTGGTTCCCGCAACAGCTGCTCCTCCAGGGCGAGTTCGGTGAACCGGTGATGGCCTTCGTTCGGCGCTGCCTCAATGACGAGATCCTCTTCGACAGCTCGCGTGCGAGGCTGCTCGGCTGGTGCCGTCGGGCCGTCTGGGACGAACCCCTCCGAGCCGCTGTGGAGACGCTGCTCACAACGCTCGCCCAGGAACTGAGCCCCGGCGAGCTGAGGCTGATGGTCGAGATCGACCGCAGCGACGACCCCGACCTGGTCGGCCGCGACATCGCCCACCGCGCCCTGGAGGCCTGGCGGCGCGGCGAGCCGCAGCCCTACCGCTCCGCTCCTGCCTTCGGAGGCCCCCGATGACCCTCGACACCGACCCACCCGTCTACACCCAGGCCACCCGCGCTCCTTGGCGGGAGATCCTCCGGCACCGCTGGTCCGGGCGGCGCGACCGTGCGCTGGTCCTGGGGGATCGCCACGGGGTGTACCACCAGCTGGGGAAGGGCCGTCCGAACCCGGGGGGCGGGGTCGCCGCTCGGCTCGGGCTGCGCGGATTCGACCAGGCGTACCTGGTCGACCTCAACGAGCGGCCGGGCACCCGGGATGTTCGCCTTCCCACATCCTTCGGTACGGCCTCGCTGGAGGTCCACGTCCTCTGGTGGGTCCACGACGCCGCACGGGCCGTGCAGACCCGGACCAGCCTGGGATGGCTGCCGGTGCGCAAGGACCTCGACGGGCGCCTGTACCAGCTCAGGGAGCAGTTCGCCGCCGCGGGCACCAGGCTGGGCCCCGAGGAGCTGGTCCAGTACCTGGCGGCGCCGTACGTGCTGCCCCACTACGGCCTCGGTTACCGCGTCACCGACGTCTCCACGCGGGAGCACGGCAACGAACTGCGCCTGGGGGAGCCGGACGCGATGGACGTGCCCTTCGACTGGACGTCCAAGAGCCAGGAGGAGTACGCGTTCTGCCGGCGCCAGGTGCAGGACGGTCCGGTCGCCCTGGCGGCCCTCTGGCTCGCCAGGAAGCCGGACGAGGTGCGCGACGTCCTGGACTGGGTGGTCAACCACTCCGACCTGCTCCGGGGCGAGACCACCTGGCAGGACAGGATGGCCCTCATGCTGGGCAGACTGACGGAGCAGGAGCAGGAGGAGCTGTCCAGGATCCTGCGGGACCGCCTGGTCGCCCTCGGGCGGCAGGTCCCCGGGCCGGCCCCGCAGCCCGGTGGGCCGGGGCCGGGCTTCACCAAGCTCCACACCCACGTCAACGGCTGGGCCGGCGGCGTTCCGAACGGGGTGCCGCGATGACCCCGGCAGGCGTGCGTCGCGGGCCGGTGCGCCGCGCGCCCCGCCGGCGTTCCGCGGCCAGGAGCCCTCGACGGGCGGCCCCGCGACGGCCCCGGCGATCCGTCGCGCCGATAGCGGAGACCAGCCCGTCCTCGGTGTCGGCGATGGAGCGCCTGATGGCGGCGAACAGCGCGGAGCTCGTCCGGGCCGACACCAAGGCCGCCGTCTTCCTGGCCTTCACCGGTGCGGTGCTCGCCACCTTCGTCCCCCTGGACGGCGGCGCCGGTTCCGGCTCCCTGGCGTGGACGGTTCCGTTCCTGCGGTGGAGTGCGGTGGCCAGCGCCCTGCTGGCGGTGGGCTGTTTCGCCTCCGCGCTGGTTCCCCGTCATCGCAAGGGGCGGCGGGGTGCCGCGGCCGGTCCGGGGTACTTCGAGCACATCGCCCCGGGTGCGGGCCCGGATCGGCTGCGTCGGGCCTTCGAGCGGGCCGGGCACGATCCGGCGGGCCCGCTGCTCTCGGCACTGGCCGGTACCAGTGCGATCATCCGCGCGAAGTACCGCTGGATCGAGGCGGGCACCGTCCTGCTCCTGCTGGCGCTGCCCCAGTTCGTGCTCACGCTCCGGCCGCTGTGACGGCGGGCCGCTGACGGGCCCCGGCCGCACCACCGCGGCCGGGGGCCGGTGGCACGGTCGGGGGCAACGGATGTTGCGCGACAGGGCAATGATGGTTGACGGCTTCCGGCTCAGGTCCGTACAGTGCCGGGCCATGGAGACGGGCGATCTTGGTCGGCGGGTGGCGGAGGATGTGGCCGGTGGCGGTGGGGTGGAAGGGCTGCGGCGGCTGTCGGGGGTGATCGAGGCGCTGGAGGAGCGGCGGACGGAGCTGGTGGAGGAGCTGCGGCGCGGGCGGGAGGCGACCTGGGAGGAGATCGGGCGGGCCTGCGGAATGACGCGGCAGGGCGCGACCAGGCGGTGGGCCGGACGGCTGCGGGCGCGGTCGTTCGGGGTGGCGGTGGACGCGTACCAGCACGGCCGACCGGGCTATCCGCGGGCGCTGATCGGCTCGGCGGTGCCCCGGGAGGCCCGCCGGGTGCTCGATCTGGGCGCCGGGACGGGCAAGTTGACCGGTCTGCTGGTCGACGCGGGCCTGGACGTGGTGGCGGTCGAGCCCGACGAGGGGATGCGGGCGCGGCTGGCCGCGACGGTGCCGAAGGCGGCCGTCCGGGCGGGCTCGGCCGAGCACATCCCGCTGCCGGACGGCAGCGTGGACGCCGTGGTGGTGGCGCAGGCCTGGCACTGGTTCGACCCGGCGGTCGCGGTGCCGGAGATCGCCCGGGTGCTCGCCCCCGGCGGCACGCTCGCGCTGGTGTGGAACGTCCGGGACGAGTCCGAACCCTGGGCGGCCGCCCTGGGCGTGCTGATGCACCGCGCGGCGCCGCCGCGGATCGACACCAGGCCGGTCCTCCCGGCGCCGTTCGGTGCGCCAGAGCGGCTGGAGATCGGCTGGGAGCACGTCACCACCCGGGCCGGGATCGTCGACATGGTCGCCTCGCGCAGCTATGTGATCGCGCTGCCGGAGGACCAGCGGGTGCGCCTGCTGGCCGACGTCGAGCAGCTGCTGGCCACCCACCCGGACCTGGCCGGCCGCGAGGAGATCACCCTGCCGTACGTGACGAGGTGCACCCGTGTCCGTCTCGGCTGAGCACGGTCGGCGTGCCGCGGCGCGGCCCGTGGTGCTGCGCCGGCTGGGCGTCGCGGACGCCGAACCGTACCGGGCCTTCCGGCTGGCGGCGCTGCGCGGGACGCCGAGCGCCTTCACCTCCAGCCACGCCGAGGAGGCCGGCAGGCCACTGTCGGAGACGCTGCACCGGCTGGCCGGGGCCGAGGCCGGGCCGGGCGCGCTGATCGGCGCCTTCGACGGCACCGGCACGCTGGTCGGCACCGCCGGGCTGAAGGTGCCGCAGCGCGGTCAGGAGCGGCACAAGGGCACGCTGTACGGCATGGCGGTGGCCCGCAGCGCCGCCGGGCGGGGGATCGGCCGGGCCCTGGTGCGGGAGGTGCTGCGCACAGCGGTGCGGGACGGGCGGCTGCGGCAGGTGCTGCTGACCGTCTCGGAGGGCAACGAGCCCGCCCTGCGGCTCTACACCGCCTGCGGCTTCGAGGTGTGGGGGCGCGAGCCGAGGGCCGTCCTGGTCGACGGGCGGGCGGTCGCGAAGCTGCACATGGTGCGCCTGCTGGACGGGGACCGCGCGGAGGCGGCCGGGCGCTGACAGGGGCGGCCGACAGCGGTCGGCCTGGACCGCTCGGCCGGCCACGGGCGGGCTGCGACGGTCCGTCGTCAACGGCTCGGCGGCGGCGGCCCGCTGACAATTGTCACGGTGCGCCGGTGTGCGAACACACTGCCGCTGGAAACAGGTCCACGACCAGCATGGATGCCATGAACTCCACCGACCTGCAGGACCCCGACACCCGTCGGGCCTTCCGCACCGTCCGGCGACTCGTGCTCGCCTACCTCGGCCTCAGCGTCGTCACACTGGCGGCCGCCGTCGCCCTCCGTGACCACCACACGATGGTCAACGCGCCGGTGCTGGTCCGCGGCACCATCGTCGTGGCCAGCGCCGCCCTCACCCTCCTGCTGACCGTCCGGGCCGCCAACGGCTCCCGGGGCGCGTTCCGGCGGCTGCGGATCCTCTCGGCCGTCATGCTGGTCGCCATCGCCACGATCATCGCCCTGCCGGGGACCTTCCCGGTGTGGATGAAGGTCGAGCAGGGCGTCTGCGGGCTCGCCCTGCTGGGTGTGGCCGCGGTGGTCAACGGACGGCACCTGCGTAGCCTGTTCGCCAGGCTCTGAGGAGGGGGACACGAGGGTGACCGGCCTCGACCGCGCGGGCGACGACCGCGAGCGCGACCACGCGGGAGACCGCGACCGCGCAGGCATGGACCGCGCAGGCATGGACCGCGCAGGCATGGACCGCGCAGGCATGGACCGTGCGGGTATGCACCGCGCGGGTATGGACCGCGCGACCGCGGCCCCCGGCCCGGGGGCCGCACCGGGCCCCGTCCAGCACTGGGGCCACGGCTGGCGGCGCCCGCTGCTGGCCAGCGGGATGATGGTCTTCCCCGCGCTCACCGCCGTCGCCGTCGGCGGCACCGTCTCCGGGGCGGCCGCGGTGGCCGGGTACGCCGTGGTCGTCGCGTTCTGCCTCTGCTACGCGCTGCTGGCCCTCGCCCTCGGGCTGGGCCGGCGGCGCTGGACGACGCCACTGCTGGCGATGATGACGGCACTGTTCCTGGCCGCGCTGCCGTTCGCCCACGAGGACGCCTTCTTCCTCGCCACCGTGGTCGTCTCCGCGGTGGCGATCCAGTGGCGCGAGCACGCCGCCCGGGTGGTGGCGGCCGGCACGCTGGCCGCGCTGGTGGTGCCCTGGGCGGTGCGCCCCTGGCACACCGGTCCGGGCGGATTCCAGGCCCTGGCCCTGCTGTTCACCTCGCTCACCTGTGGGGCCTTCGCCGGGATCGCCGCCACCAACGACGCCCTGGTCGCCGCCCGGGCCGAGGTGGCACGGCTCGCCTCGGAGGCCGAGCGCAACCGGATCGCCCGGGACCTGCACGACCTGCTGGGGCACTCGCTCACCGCGATCACCGTCAAGTCCCGCCTCGCCCAGCGGCTCGTGGGCAAGGACCTGGACCTGGCGGTGGCGGAGATGGCGGCGGTGGAGACGCTGTCCCGCCAGGCGCTGTCCGACGTCCGCGCCGCCGTCAGCGGCTACCGCGAGGTGACGCTGGCCGGCGAGATCGCCCGCGGCCGTGAACTGCTGCGCGCCGCCGGGGTGGTGGCCGACCTGCCGACGGCGGCGGACGCGGTCGCGCCGGGGGAGCGCGAGCTGTTCGGCTGGGTGCTGCGCGAGGGGATCACCAACGTGGTCCGGCACGCCCGGGCCGAGCGCTGCTCGGTGTTGCTCACCGCCACCTCGGTGGAGATCCGCGACGACGGGGCCGCCGCCGCCCGGAGCGGACCGGGAGGGCCGGGCGGTGCAGGCGGTACGGGCCACGGCCGGGGCAACAGCGGTACGGGCGACGGCAAGGGCCTGACCGGACTGCGGGAACGCGTCGCCGCGGTGGGCGGTACGGTCGAGGCCGGCCCGCTCGACCCGCGCGGGTGGCGGCTGCTGGTCACCGTCCCGCCGGGCGGTCCGGGCCCTGCCGGACCCGAAACCGCCGGACCCGAAACCGCCGGGCCGGACGCCGCCAGGCCCGACCCCGGCCGGCCCGACCCCGGCCACGAAGGAACGACATGACGATCCGCCCGATCCGCCTGCTGCTCGCGGAGGACCAGGAGCTGGTCCGCACCGCGCTGTGCACCCTGCTCGACCTGGAGGACGACTTCGCCGTGGTCGCCGCCGTCGGCCGCGGCGACCAGGTCGCGGAGGCGGCGCGGGAGCACCGGCCGGACGTCGCCCTGCTCGACATCGAGATGCCCGGGCTGGACGGCCTGGCGGCCGCCGCCGTGCTGGCCCAGCAGGCGCCGTGGTGCCGGGTCGTCATCCTCACCACCTTCGGCCGCGCCGGCTACCTGCGCCGGGCCATGGAGGCGGGCGCGCTCGGCTTCGTGGTCAAGGACGCCCCGGCGGAGGTGCTGGCCGACGCGATCCGCCGGGTCGCGGCGGGGGAGCGGGTGGTGGACCCGGAACTGGCCGCCGCCACCCTCGCGGCGGGCGTCTCCCCGCTCACCGCCCGGGAGCGCGACGTGCTGAACGCCTCCCGTTCGGGTGCGGGGGTGGCCGAGATCGCCGCCAAGCTCTACCTGTCCGAGGGGACGGTCCGCAACTACTCCTCCTCGGCCATCGCCAAGACCGGCACCCGCAACCGCAGCGAGGCCCTGCGGGTCGCCGACGAGCGTGGCTGGCTCTGACCACTGTCCCGGCCGGCAGCGCCCGGCCGCCGGGCTCCGGCTCTCTCCTGCCGTCGGCGTGCGCAGGCCGCGACGGCACGGACGCGGCCGTGGTGCCGCCCACCCGGTGGAGGCGGGCGGTACGCGGGGCGTCCGGTCAGCGGGCGAACTTCGCGACGGCCGCCGGGGTGACGGGGGTGAAGAAGTTGACGAGGTTGCCGTCGGGGTCGCGGAACAGCAGCGAGCGGTTGCCCCAGGGCATCGTGGTGGGCTCGTTGACGAAGTCCGTGACGAACCCGGACAGGCTGCGGTGGACCCGGTCCACGTCGTCGACGAGGAACTCGGTGATCACGCTCTGGTTGGCCGCCGGCCGGGCGGAGCCGGGGGCGAACAGCGGTACGGTGCGGACCCCGGCGATCGCGAGGGTCGCGCCCGCCGTCCGGAGTTCGGCGAAGTCCTCGGTGGCCCACTGCGCCCGGACCGCCAGGGCGCGTTCGTAGAAGTCGACCAGGCGGGCGACGTCGCCGGTGATGATGCGGATCGAAACGAAGTCCATGGGGTGTTCTCCTCGGTCATGCCGGAACGGAAGCGGAAGCGGAAACGGAAGCGGAAACGGCCGCGGTCGTGCGGTCGTCCGGTCATCCGGTCGTGCGTTCGACAGACTAGGAGGAATAGTGGACAGAATCGGTCCCCTATTCGTTCTAGACTTTCGCCATGTCCCGACCCACCGGCCGCGTGCTGACCCTGCTCGAACTGCTGCAGTCGGGCGGCACCCGCACGGTGGCCGAGCTCGCCGACCGGCTCGGCGTGGACGGCCGAACCGTGCGGCGCTACGTGGACCACCTGGTCGACCTCGACGTGCCCGTGGAGTCCGTACGCGGCCGGTACGGCGGCTACCGGCTCTCACCCGGACACCGCCTGCCCCCGCTCATGCTCGGGGACGACGAGGCCCTGGCGGTGCTGCTCGGCCTGCTCACCGGCCCCAGGGCCGGACTGGCGACGGCCGAACGCACTGCGGGGGAGACCGCGGCGGCCAAGATCCGGCGGGTGCTGCCCCGGCACCTCGCCGGCCGGCTCGGCACGCTCCTGGAGTCGCTCTCCTTCACGGACCGGCCGCTCGGGACCACGGACCGGCCCGGCGAGGCCGGCGCACCGGACACCGGGGTCCTGCTCACCCTCGCCGACGCCGTGCGCCATCGACGGCCGGTCGCGGTCCGGTACACCGACCGCCACGGCCGGCCCAGCGAGCGCACGCTGCATCCGTACGGGATCGTCGCCCACGCGGGCCGGTGGTACGTCACCGGCGCGGACGCGGGGATCGGCCAGGACCGGACCCTCCGGCTGGACCGGGTCACGGACGCGAGGGCCCTGCCCGGCTCCTTCGAGGCACCGACCGGACCGGCCCCGGCCGAGCGCGTCGTGTCGGGCCTGGCCACGGCCGACTACCGGCACGAGGTGACGCTGCGGATCCGCGCGACGCCCGAGTGGATCCGCCGCCACCTCCCGGAGAGCGTCGCGATCCTGGTCGAACCCGAACCCGAACCCGAACCCGAACCCGAACCCGAACCCGAACCGCGGCCGGAGCCGGAGCCGCGGCCGGACGCGGACCGGAGCTCCGAGCGCTGGCTGCGCGTCGAGCTCCGGGCGGAGCGACTCGACTGGCTGCCTCCGGTGCTCGCCGCGATCGACCGGCCCTTCGTGATCGAACGGCCCGAGGAGCTGCGAGGCCTCGTCACGGCCCTCGCCGACCGCCTCGCCTCGCACGCCCGCCGGACCTGACGGAACCGCAGCGTCTGCCCGGACCGCCGGGGAGGCCCCGGCGAAGCCGGGGGCCCGCTCCCCGTAGGCGAATTCGAGGGAGCGGGCCCCGGTGTTTCCTCAGGGTGCCGGGAGCGTAGCGCGGGGCACTGACAATGACGCTGATACTCGGGTTCCGGTGGTCGTGGCTCGGGCCCGGCCGACGCGCGGTCGTCCGGACCCGGGGCGCACCGACAGCGGCGTCGCCCCCGTCACTGCCGCATTCCCCGCCCGGCGGCGTTGTCGGTCCCGCCTGCCAGGATCGCGGCCATGGACCTCACCACCGCCCTCGCCGGGCTCGACGAGCACCCCTGGGCCACCGTCTCGCACGCCTACGGCTGCGCCGAAGACCTGCCCGACCTGCTGCGCGCGCTCGCCGAGGGCGACGACGGGGCGGCCGAGGAGGCGGTCTCCGAGCTGTACGGGAGCATCCTCCACCAGGGCACCGTGTACTCGGCCAGCGTGGACGCCGTGCCGTACCTGGCCCGGATCGCCGCCGCCGGGACCCGGACGGTGGACGTGCTGTGCCTGCTGGGCGGGCTGGCCGAGAGCGAGGACGAGTGGCAGGTCCCCGAGGGCGCGGTCCGGGCTGCCGTGGTTGCCCAACTGCCGCTCCTGCTGCCGCTGTTGGCCGACCCGGACGAGACCGTCCGGCTGACCGCCGCGTGGGCCGTCGGCCACACCCGGGACGGCGCGGCCGCGCCGTCCGCCCTGGGGGAGCGCTGGGCGGCGGAGCAGGATCCGGAGGTGGCCGCCGAACTGCTCGTCGCCCTCGGCCGGGTGGACCTGAGCGCGGCGGCCGGGGAGGCCCGGGTGCTGCTCGGCGAGGAGACCCCGGTGCCGCTGCGGCTGGCCGCGGTCCTGGTCTGCCTGCGGAACGAGGAGCGCTGGGGGGCCGTCCACCACGCGGCCGTGCTCGGCCTGCTGCCCGCCCGCGAGCTCACCGTCGACCGCTACAGCCTCGACCAGGAGGAGCTGCTGTACACGGTCGTCGACACCCTGCTGGAGCGCGACACCGACGCCGACCGCGAGGCGGCCCTCGACCTGCTGGAGGCCGCCCTGCGCGACCCGCGCCCCGAGGTGCAGGCCGAGGCCCTGTGGGCGGCCGACCACGCCTGCTACGTCTCGCGCGGCGCCCCGTCCCGGTTGATTCCGGCCGTCGCCCCGCTCGCCGCCCAGGACACCGCGGCGAGCCTGCTGGCCAAGCTCGGCCCGCTCGCCGCCGAGGCCGCGCCCGTACTCGTCGGACTCGCCGACCGGCCGGACGACGGGCCGGACGACGGGCCGGCCGACGAGGTGGCCGACGAGGCCCTCGCGGCGCTGGTCCGGATCGCCCCCCGGCAGGCCGCCCCGCTGCTGGCCCGTGACCTGGAGCGCCGCCCGCGCGCCCGCAACGCCGCGGGTGACTCGCGGGCCCCGGCCTTCCCCTTCGACCCGGAGCTGTTCGCCGCCGTGCGCGCCCGGCTGGCCGTCGAGGGGCTCGGTACCAACGAGACCGCCGACCTGGTCCACCTGCTGCGGCGGTGGGGCCCGCGGGCCGTCGCCGGCCTGCCCGAGCTGTGCGCGGTGCTGCCCCGCTTCCCGTACGCCGCCTCCGCCGTCGCGGCCGTCGTGGCCGGCGGCCCGCCCAGGGCGTGCGAGCGGGCCGCCGAGGCGCTGCGGGCGGAGGCGGGACAGCTCCAGGCGGCCCGCGCCCACTACGACGTCACCGGCGAACCCGACGTCCTGCTCGCCGCCGTCACCGAACGGCTGGCGGCCTCGCGCGAGCGGGCCGAGGCGGCCCGGGCGGCCGCCGACCTGGGCCCGGCCGCCGCCGGGCTGCTCCCGGCCCTGCTCGCCGCGGTCAGCGAGGACCCGGAGCCGACCGCCCCGCAGCTGGACGCCGACGTCGCGACGGCCCGCGCCGTCTGGCAGATCGACGGCGACGCCGAGGAGGCCGTCCGGATCCTGGCGTCCGTCCTCGACCGCACCGCGGGCAGCCGGCTCTGGGCCCGCTGGACGGTGATCGGGGCGCTGCGTGTCGCCGCGTCCCTCGGGGCGGCCGGCCGGGACCTGATACCCCGGCTGGAAGCGTTGCTCGACGACCCGGAGAAGGCCGCCGGCGCCGCCCGCGCCCTGCTGGACATCGCCGACCCCGACACCGTCGACCTCGGCCGCCTCGCCCGGGCCGCGCTCCACTCGGTCGAGACGGGCGCCGACGTCACGGGCGGCTGCGAGGCCCTGCACGCGCTGGGCGCCGCCGCCGGGGAGCCCGACCTGGGCCGGTACGTCGGCGACCTCGTCGAGCGCGACGGCCGGATCGTCGCCTCCGGCCTCGCGTACGACATCATCCGCGAGGACGAGCGGCTGCGCGCCCTGCTGGCCGAGCTGTACTGACCCGGCCGTTGCCGACGCGAAGGCCTCAGGCCAGGCGCGCCACGGCCAGCCCCAGCGCGCGGTCGAGCGCCTCCTTGGCGTCGCACGGCACATCGGGCTGGACGCCGACGCCCTCCCAGTTGGTGCCCGAGATCGGGTTGACCGCGCGGGCAATGGGCACGCTGAGCTCCAGCTGCGGGTGCAGCGTCCAGCCCTCGCGCGGGTGCGCACCGCCTCGGGTGGTCTCCCCGACGACCTCGGCGCGCCCGAGCTGCTGCAGGTCGTAGGCGAGCTCCTCGCCCCCGGAGAAGGTGTCGCCGCTCGTCAGCACGTAGAGCGGCTTGCTGCCGCCGAAGCGGGCACCGGGGACGAACGGGGGCGTCCAGGACTGCGCGCCGACCTCTCCCTGCCGCGAGAACATGGTGTTCAGGTGGGTGCGGCTGTCGAGCAGGTAGCCGCAGACGAAGGCGACCGTGTTCGGGTCGCCACCGGTGTTGCGGCGCAGGTCCAGGATGAGGGCGCGGGCGGGGGCCACCAGTGAGAGCGCCGCGGCCAGCGGCTGTGCCGCCCAGTCCAGCGGGAACAACTTGGGTCCGATCTCCAGGACCGCGACGCCGTGGTCGAGGAGCTCCAGGCGGGGAACGCCGTTCAGGAAGGTGTCGAACTCCCTGCGCACCGCGGCGAGCACCGCCGCGCCCCGTTCCGTCGGCACCGGCTGGGCGTGGTACTTGAGGCCCAGGTGCAGGTCGCCGTTGACGGACCGCAGGTCCGCGGTGACCGCTTCGGCCAACTCCTCGGCGGATTCGGTCCGGTAGGCGCCCTCGGTGCTCCGGCGCCGCAGCAGGTCCGCCAGCTGCCGGGCGGCGTCGGGGAAGACGTAGTTCTCACAGACCAGGTCGGCGATCGACTCGACGAGGGCGACGGTGTCCAACGCGGACGGCGATGTGGTGGAGGTCATGGGGAGGCAGTAGACCAGCGACTTGCCAAAGCGTCAACCGTACTTAACGCTTGATTCGGTGAGCCACCAACCGGACGAGACCGTCCAGCGGATCAGCACGCCCCTGCAGCACTCCGCACTCGCCCACCCGCTGCGCCAGCGACTGCTCTTCGCCCTGAGCGGCCGGCCGTCGACGATCAGTCGGCTCGCCGCGCAGCTCGGGGTGAACAAGGGCAGCGTCTCCCACCACCTCAGGGTGCTGAGCGAGGCGGGGCTGGTCCGGGACGCGGGAACGCGACAGGTGCGCGGCGGCACCGAGAAGTACTTCCGGCGGACCGCCGAACGCTTCCACGTCGCCGAACCGCAGGCCGAGGGCACGGCCGCACTGCTCGGCGCCGTCGCCCAGGAGCTGGACCGCTCACCCGGCGGGCACACCCTGGCGCTGCGTCACCTCCGGCTCAGCCCCGCCAAGGCGGCGCGGCTCGCCGAGGCGCTGGCCGCACTGGTCGACGAGACGGAGGAGGACGCGGAGGGCGAGCCGGTGCACGGCCTCCTGGTGACGCTCTACCAGCAGGCCGGGACGTAGGGTCGTTCTGCTGAGGACCGCCGCAGGCCGGCGACCCGGCCGGAGTCGACTGTCAGTGCCAGGCCGTAGCTTGGGAGGTGTCGGCGGGCGGGTCCCGAACCGACCCCCATCTCCGTTGCCCGAAAGGGGACTCCGTCGTGTCCGTCGCCGTGGAAGAGCAGGTCACGTACCTCGAACTGTCCGAGGACGAGGGGAGCGCGCACAAGTTCTACGAAGTGCGGCTCGCCGGCCGGGTGGTGACGGTGCGCTACGGGCGGATAGGCGAGCCGGGGCAGAGCAAGTCGACGACGTTCCCGAGCCCGGAGAAGGCGGCCGCGTCGGCGGCCAAGAAGATCGGCGAGAAGGTCCGCAAGGGCTACGCCCCGGCCGTCCGGGGCGTGCGGCAGCGCCGGGCGGTGACCAGGCGGCAGATCGTCAGCAGCCGCTCGACCGCCCGTCAGGCGCCGCTGCTGTGGCGTTTCCGGTCCGGTTCGCCCGCCTTCGGGATCTTCGTCGGCGAGGAGCACGCCTGGGTCGGCAACGAGCGCGGCGACGTCTACACCCTCACCCACGACGGCGAGGTGACGGCCCGCTACGGCCTGCCGGACGGCGTCAAGTGCATCGTCGCCGACGACTGGTGGATCTACGCCGGCTGCGACGACGGCAAGGTGTACGACCTGGGCGGCAAGGTCCCGCGGGTGGCGTACGAGATCGCCCAGGACGTGGACATCTTCTGGCTCGACATCCACGACGGCGTGCTCGGCGTCGCCGACGAGCGCGGCGGGCTCACGACGGTGGACCACGAGGACGAGTTCCAGTGGCGCCGCCAGGCCGACGGCCGGGCCGGCTGGATGGTGCGGTGCGACGCCGACGGCGTCTACCACGGCCACTCGCGCGGCGTCGCCCGCTACGACAACCGCAGCGGCGACCAGCGGTGGCACACCCCGACCAACGGCGAGGTGCTGTTCGGCTGGCAGGAGGCCGACGAGGTGTTCGCGGGCACCGGCCGCGGCTGGGTGCACCGGCTGCGCAAGTCGGACGGCGCCGAGGTGGCCGCCTACCGCTGCGACGCCGCCGTCTTCTCCTGTGCGGCCTCCCCGGACGGCGACTACGTCTTCGCCGGGGACAACCACTCCTCGGTGTACTGCTTCGCCGCCGACGGCACCCGGCTGTGGAAGCTCGCCACCGGCTGCGGCTCGGCGTACAGCATGCAGTACCGGGCGGGGCGGCTCTACCTGGTGACCACCGACGGCTCGCTGGCCTGCCTGGACGCCGACGAGCAGGCGGTGCGGGCGGCCGAGGAGGGCACGCTGCCGGAGACCGCCGAGATCAAGGGCGCGGGCTGGGAGCCGGTGCTGGCCGGCGCCGGGCCGGAGACGGTCGAGGTGGTCACCGCCCGGACCGGCGGCGAGGTCGAGGTCGAGTGCGTCCAGGACGGCGTCCGGCTGCGGATGCGGGTGGTCTCGCAGGGCTACGACCCGTCGTGGCGGGTGCAGTTCCCCAAGGACATCCGGATCGCCGGGGCCCGCTACGTGGTCGCCGAGGTGCGGGAGTCCGCCTCGGGCGGCTTCTACCGGGCGCGCGGCGAGATCAAGCGCCTGCTCTGACCCGGGCTCCCGTGTCCGACCCCGGGGCCCGGGCCCCGATCCCGGGCCCCGATCCCGGGCCCCGATCCCGGGCCCCGATCCCGGGCCCCGTGACCGGGACCCCGGGCGGCCGTACGGGGGTGACGGCCGCCCGGGGAGTCCGTGCGTCAGACGAGCCGCAGCACCAGCTTGCCGGTGTTCTCGCCCCGGAAGAGCATCCCGAAGGTCTCCGGGAAGTCGTCCACGGTGCCCTCCATCACCTGCTCCTTGACCTTGATCCGGCCTCCCGCGATCCAGCCGGCGAGCTCGGCGGCGGCCTCCGGGTACCGGCGGGCGTAGTCGAACACCACGAAGCCCTCCATCCGGGCCCGCCGCACCAGCAGGGACAGGTAGTTGGACGGGCCCTGCACGGCGCCCTCGTTGTTGTACTGGCTGATGGCGCCGCAGACCACCACCCGGGCGTGCATCGCCAGGCGGGTCAGCGCGGCGTCCAGGACGGGGCCGCCGACGTTGTCGAAGTAGACGTCGATGCCGTCCGGGGCGTGGGTGCGCAGGGCCTTGCGGACGTCCTCGGCGCGGTAGTCGATCGCGGCGTCGAAGCCCAGCTCGCCGGTGAGCAGCGCGCACTTCTCCGGGCCGCCGGCGATGCCCACCACCCGGCAGCCCTTCAGCTTGGCGATCTGGCCGACCAGGCTGCCGACCGCCCCGGCGGCGCCGGAGACGACGACGGTCTCGTCCTCCTTCAGCGCCCCGACCTCCAGCAGCCCGAAGTACGCCGTCATCCCGGGGATCCCGAGGGCGCCCAGGTACGTCGACAGCGGCGCGAGCGCGGGATCGACCGTGAGCGCGCCCTTCCCGTCCGAGACCGCGTACTCCTGCACCCCGAAGGCCCCGACCACGTGGTCCCCGACCCGGAACCCCGGGTGGTTCGACGCCACGACCTCCACCACCGAGCCGGCCCGCATCACCTCGCCCAGTCCCACCGGCGGCAGGTACGACGGCCGGTCGTCCAGCCATCCCCGCATCGCCGGATCCAGCGACACGTACCGCGTCCGCCCGAGGAACTCGCCCTCGCCCGGCTCCGGCACCGCCTCCTCCCCGTGCGTCCAGTCCTCCGGACGCACCTCCCCGAGCGGCCGGCTGGCAAGGCGGATCTGACGGTTGACTCCGGTGGCTCCGGCCATGACGTCTCCTGGGGCGCTCGGGCTCGACGGCTGAACGCGCCCGATTCTAAGCAAGCGCTTGTTCAATTGGCCAGAGCGGGACATCGCTGGAGAGCGACCAGGCTTCGCCCCGTGGAGACCGAGATCATCGAGGGGGCCACCGTCCCGGTGGCGCACTCCTGGGCGCGCCAGAGCACCGTCGACCTGCTCCGGCAGCAGCTCGCCCCGGTCCTGCGGCCGAGCGGCCTGTGCTCCGGTTCCGGCGATCCGGCCCTGCCGGGCACGGCGGACCGCTACGTGCCCGACCTGGCCGTCGTGCCGACCGAACTGGCCGGAGACGACGGGGCGTTGACGCCCGACCGGACGCTGCTGGTGGTCGAGGCGACCGAGCCTTCCAGCGCCGACACCGACCGGACGGTGAAGCGCCGGCGCTACGCCCAGTTCGGTGCGCCGCTCTACCTCCTGGTGGACCGGCAGGAGCGGGCCTGCACGCTGTTCTCCCAACCCGGCGCGCTCGGCTGGACCCGGGTCGAGGGGCCGCACCCGTTCGGGGTGCCGGTGCGACTGCCCGAGCCGTTCGAACTCGACCTCGACACCAGCGAGTTCTGAGTCAGTACCGGTCCGCGAGGTGGCCGTAGCCGCCGGCCGTCCAGACGATGCGGCGGAACTCCGGGAGGCTGAGGGCGGCCGTCGGCACGCCGGTGGGCACGCCGGTGGTGGGCGGGAAGTGGGCGGTGCCGCAGCGGGCGCAGTACCAGGCCTGGGCCCAGAGGTGTTCGGCCCGGGGCCGGCCGGCGAGTTCGCGGTCGGCGGAGGCGCGGAGCGCGGCCGCGGTGACGAGGAGGACGGTTCCGGCGATGACGGCGACCACCGGGATCACCACGGGGATCTCGAAGGCGTGGTGGTCCCGGACCGGCGCGGCGAAGGCGGGCGCGTCGTCGTCGAACTGCCGGGCGAAGTTCCCGGCGAAGAAGGTGAAGAAGGCGATCACGAGGGCGACGGCGCCCAGCACCGTCGCCGCGCGGCCGGGTGGCTGGTCCCGGATCGGGACGGGTGCCAGGGCGCGGGCGAGGTCGGAGACGACCTCGCGGGTCCGATGGTCGCCGCTCCCCTGCGAGGGCAGGGTGGTGACCCGCGTCCTCCCCGCGTGGCACACGGCCGGGACGCCGCGGACCTGGTCGGTGAGCCCGCAGTTCGGACAGGGGTGCAGGGCGGGCGGCGGCGGTACGGGTGCGGCGTGGTAGGGCCCCATCGCGGTCTCCCCCCGGGGTGGCGTCCGGCCGGGGTGGCCGTCCGTCCGTACCGGCTTGGGACGCCGTGCCGGACGCGGTGGTTGCGGCCGACTCCCGCTGCCTGTCCGCCTGTTGGGGACAGGGACAGGGACAGGGGCAGGGGCAGGGGCAGGGACAGGGACAGGGACAGGGACAGGGACAGGGCCGGGCGGGTCAGGCCTTGGCGGGCGTCGGCTGCGGACGCCAGCCGAGGGCGGGCCCGAGCCGGGTCGCCAGGTCGGTGAGGATCTGTACGTAGTCCTCGTGTTCGAAGGTGAACGGCAGGGCGAAGGCGACCTCGTCCACCTCGCGGTAGCCGGCGTGGGCGTGCAGCCGTTCGACGAGTTCCTCGGTCGTCCCGACCAGGTCGGGGGCGAACAGCAGCCGGGCCGGGCCCTGCGGGGCGAGGGTGCGCGGGGTGCGGGCGAGGGCGTAGGCCCGGTACTTGGCGCGCTGCTCGGGGGTGGCGCTGTCGGTGGGGATGACCACCAGGCCGTGGGAGACCCGGGCGCGCTCGCCGTCGGGGTGGCGCTCGCGGAAGGCGCGGATCTGGGCGGCCTGGATGGCGGCGAAGTCGAGCGGGCCCTCCTCGCTCTCCGGCTTCACCACGCTGCTGGTGAGCAGGTTGAGCCCCTGCTCGCCGGCCCAGCGGGCCGAGCGCAGGCTGCCGGCGCCGTACCAGAGCCGGGACGCCAGGCCGGGGGAGTGCGGCTGGACGCGGCGGGAGTACACCTCGATGCCCTCGGTGCCGGCGAAGTCGGAGGCGTCCTCGCCGCGGACCAGGGCGAGCAGCCGTTCGGCGCGCCGGGGGCTGAAGTCCTCCTGCTCGCCGGTGTCCGGGTAGAGCGCGCCGCGCACCTGCTCGTAGTGGGTGGGCGGGCCGACGCTGAAGCCGGGGTTGAGCCGGCCGCCGGAGAGCACGTCCACGGTGGCCAGGTCCTCGGCGAGCCGCAGCGGGTTCTCCCAGCCGAGCGGGGTGACGGCGGTGCCGAGCTGGATGCGGCTGGTGCGCTGGGTGGCGGCGGCGAGGACGGCGATCGGGGAGGAGATGCCGTACTGGAGGTGGCGGTGGCGCAGCCAGGCGCTGTCGAAGCCGAGCCGCTCGCCGAGGGCGATGAGGTCGAGGGTGGACTCGTGGCCGCGGCGGGGGTCCGCCTCGTCGAAGAGCCCGATGGTCAGGAAGCCGAGTTTCCGCAGCGGGCGAGGGGTCGGCGACATGGTGGGCTCCGCGGGGGTGAGGGGCGGCCGGGTGAGGGCCGGTCGAGATGGTGCGTTTCGAACGTAAGCGGCCGCCGCGCCGTCCGACAAGATCGACGCACGATCCGGTCACCGGCCCGCAACACGGCGCAACGCGGGTGTCACGTGCGGCGGCTCCCACCCCGGTGGGCAGGGTGGGAGCCGCCGCGATCCGGGTCGCGCCCGGGCTGTGCTCGGGTCGCGTCCTGGCCGCCTCCGGGGGCTGTCAGCAGCTGCGCAGCTCCGGGCTCTGGTTGCGGATCTGGTTGTGCAGCGAGGTGAACTCGCGGTACGCCGCGCCGTCCTCGGCGCCGGGGCGGAAGGCGCCGACGCGGTGGCAGTTGACGAAGGCGAGCTTCACCCCGAAGTGGCTCTCCAGGCTGCCCCGGATCGCGTTGCTGGCGAGCGCGCGCAGCAGCTGGGCGCGCTGCTCGTCGCTGGGCGTGGTGTTGTCGGTGGTGAACTCCTCCTGGCCGGTGGCGAGTTCGGTGCTGAGCCCGGACACGACCTGGTAGGCGTACGGGAGGGAGGTGCGGACGGTGTCGAGGAAGTCGGCCTCGTCCACGCGGCCCTGCTGGGCCTGGGCGAGGAGGGCGGGGGAGACGTCGAGCGACATGGAGGTCCTCTTTCGGGGATGCGTGGGCTTCGACCGGCGGCGGGCGGCGGTGACCGGCGGAACGGGCAGCGCTCACCCGCACCGGTTATCGAAGATGAAAACCATTGCAAGAAAGACTCTCCCGGTCACCCCGACGCCCTGTCAAGCGCCGCCCCCCGAAGGACTGACGGCCGGCGGCACCGGCAGGTGGCCGACCTTGATGACGAACACCGCGATCGTCACCGCCAGCGCCGCGAAGACCAGGCCCATCTGGAACGCGCTGGCGATGCCGTGCACCAGCACCTGCGAGGAGTACGGCGCCGGGAGCCGGCCGGTGGCCCGGAACTGGGCGAGCTGCTGCGGGGTGGCCTGCCGCAGGAACGCCCCGGCCTGCTGCCGGGCCTCGTTGCGGCTGGCCGTGCCGAACACCGTGACCAGGATCGACAGGCCGAGCGAGCCGCCCACCTGCTGGGTGGTGTTGAGCATGCCGGTGGCCGCGCCGGTCTCGTGCGGGGCGACGTGGGAGACGGCGGTCAGCATCACCGGGACGAAGATCGAGCCCATGCCGAAGCCGAACAGCAGGGTCGGGCCGAGGATGCCGCCGACGTAGGTGCTGTCGATGTCGATCTGCGTCGCCCAGACCACCCCGCTCAGCACCAGCAGCGAGCCGGTCACCAGGAAGGGCTTGGGGCCCCAGCGCAGCTGGTTGCGGGCGGCGAACTGGGCGGCGGCGATGATCGCCACGCTGATCGGCAGGAACGCGAAGCCGGCCCGCAGCGGGCTGAAGCCGAGGATCTCCTGCACGAACAGGGTGATGAAGAAGAAGATGCTGAACATCGTCGCGGCCACGCAGAGCATCAGCCCGTACGCGCCCGAGCGGTTGCGGTCGCGGAACAGGTGCAGCGGGGTGATCGGCTGCGGCACCCGCCGCTCGTTGAACAGGAACGCGACCAGCAGCGCGGCGGCGAGGCTGAAGGCGGTCAGCGTCACGGGGTCCGTCCAGCCGTGGTCGGAGGCACGGATGAAGCCGTACACCAGCGAGACCATGCCCGCCGTGGCGGTGAAGGCGCCGGTCAGGTCGAAACGCCCGGGGTGGCGCTCGGACTCGTTGATGTACAGCGGCGCCAGCAGTGCGATCGCGATGCCGATCGGCACATTGACGAAGAACACCCAGCGCCAGGACAGCCAGGAGGTCAGCATGCCGCCGAGAATCAGCCCGATCGCGCCACCGGCCCCGGCCACGGCCGAGAACACCCCGAAGGCCCGGTTGCGCTCCGGGCCCTCCTTGAAGTTGGTGGCGATCAGCGCCAGCGCGGTCGGCGAGGCGATGGCGCCGCCCAGGCCCTGGAGCGCCCGGGCCGCCAGCAGCCAGGCCGAGGACTGCGCGACGCCGCCGAGCAGCGAGGCCAGGCTGAACACCAGCACGCCGACCATGAACACCCGCCGCCGCCCGAGGATGTCGCCGGCCCGCCCGCCGAGCAGCAGCAGCCCGCCGAAGGTGAGCGTGTAGGCGTTGATCACCCAGGACAGTTCGGTGGTGTTGAACCCCAGCGCCGACTGGATGTGCGGCAGCGCGATGTTCACGATCGTGATGTCCAGGACGACCATCAGCTGTGTCGCCGCGATGACGGTGAGAGCGATCCCCGGGTGCTGGCCCCGACGTGCGGTCGCGGGCGAAGCCTCGGCCAGGGCGCGCGAGGTGGCCATGGCGGTCCCCCAATGGGTTCGAGGGTGAACGGCGGGCAGGGGGCGGATTCGTTCACCACTACCGACGGTATCCCCGGGGCATAGGGAACACAATCGTTCATTACGGACATGCTCATGCTGCCCGGTCGCCACCTGGCGTGCCTGCGCGACTGCGGCCGCGTGGTGGCGGTGCCGGTGGGGCGCCGCACCCGGTACGAGCTCGCCGACGAGCGGCTCGGGCACGCGCTGGACGACCTGCGCACCGCCGTGGTCGCCGACGCCGACGACCGCACCCGCACCGAGGCCGACGAGAAGGGCCGCTGCTGCGCGCCCGCCGGGCTCACCCCGCCGCCCGGCAGGGAGTCGGACGCCTGCGGCTGCCGGCCGGGCTGCGACTGCTGCTGAACACCCAGGTGATCCACGCGTCCGTGGCCGTGCGGGCGCGCGGATCCGGGGCTCGGATCAGGTGAGCGGTCCGGTGGACCGCGGTGTCGCGGCGGCGGACGGGAGAGCCGACGGCGAGGCGGCCGGCTGGCGGCCGCCGCAGGTGCCCGTGGAGTACAGGTCGTTGGAGGTCCGCTGCATCGCGGCGGGGTCGGACAGGTCGTACCGGTTGATCGAGGTGGCGAACTGTCGCTTTCCGGTGACCTCGCCGACCAGCAGGGTGTTGTAGCCGGGGATGCCGCCGCTGTGTCCCCAGAACTCGCCGCAGGGCGTGGTCATCCGCTGGAGTCCGAGGCCGTAGCCGACGGCCTCGCCCGGGCCGCTGGTGCGCTTCATCTCGGCGAGTTCGGCCGGGCCGAGCAGTTGCCCGCCGAGCAGGGCGGAGATGAAGCGGGTGAGATCCGCGGTGGTGGAGATGCCCGCCCCGGCCGAGGATGCCATCGACGGGTTGAGCAGCGTCACGTCGGCGGGGCCGGTGGCGAGCTTGTAGTAGCCGTGCGCGTGCGAGCCGGGAATGAAGGGCGATTCGATGGGCATCGAGGTGCCCGTCAGACCCAGCGGCCGGATGATGCGGCGGTCCACCTCCTGCGCCCAACTGCGGCCGGTGAGGCGCTCGATGATCATGCCGACGAGCACGTAGTCGGTGTTGGAGTAGTGCCAGCCCTGTCCGGGGGCGAAGTACGGCGGGTACTTGTCGGCGATGTCCACGAGCTGCTGCGGTCGGTAGGACGTCCAGCGCCCACCCGCCAGCCACTGCCGCAGCGTCGCCTCGTTGCCGGCGTCGAACGCCGGGTCCTCGGTGAAGTCGTGGATGCCGCTGGTGTGGTTGAGCAGTTGGCGCACGGTGATGCCGGCGCCGTTCCGCACCACGCCCGGCAGGCGGCTCTCGACGGAGTCGTCGAGGCCGAGTCGGTGTTCCGCGACGAGCTGGAGGACCACCGTCGCGACGAAGGTCTTGGTGACGCTGCCGATCCGGAACCGGCCGTCCGGATCGGCGGGGGCGCCGGTGGCCAGGTCGGCCACGCCGGCCGCACCCTTCCAGGCCGTGGAGCCGTTCTCCCGGACACGGGCCAGCGTCGCCGCTGCGCCGCCCTCCCGCACCATGGCCCGGACCACCGCGTCCAGGGCCGCCCCGTCCGCTTTCCGCGCCCCGCCCGCCGCCACCCGGTAGGGCGCCGCCGGGGCGTCCGTCGCGCCGGCGGCCGGAGCCGAGGTCGCCAGCAGGCCCGCGCCGGCGAGTACGACGACCGCCGACCGCCCGGCCGTGCCCCGCCACCGCCGACCCTTCGATCCGATCCTCCGAAGCCTCGGATCCGCCGCCCCGTCCGCCATGCCGTCCTCCCGAATCCGACCGACGAATGCCATCAACATCCGTTTCAACAAAGACAGTTGACACAGTGCCAGGCGGTCGTGACGCGAGGCGTCCGCCTCAGGTCCGGGGCATGTCCGCCCCGGGGTCCATCTTCCGGCCCGTGGAACTCCACCTCAGGTCGAAGGCCGCCCCCGACGGATCCCTGAGGCCTCGGCGGATCGAGCGACCAGCGACCGGCGGCCAGCGACGTGGGACGTGGGACGCGGGACGTGGGACGTGGGACGTGGGACGTCGAGCTCATGCCTCGCCGGTCGGGGAGGCCGGGAAGGAGCCGGGCCGGTTCGAAGCGGCGCCGAAAACCGTCCCGAAGGCCGTGGATTCACCCCGTGCCCAGGATGCGGGGACAGGGCGGGTGGGACGACTGGAGACACCTTTGCGGGACAGTTTTTCCGATGGATTCCTTACGCGGCTGGCACACGACACACATCCGGTGGACCTGATGTGTCTCTATCTGCTGCACGGTTCGGTCGAACGGATCCCCGGCCTGTTGGTCGATCGGGAGATGCAGTCGTTCGAGTATCTGAGTCGGCGTGTCCGTACTGAGAACCGCTCCAGCCACGGCGACGCGGACCTGTTCTCGCTCTGGATCAGGACGAAGGTCCGAGGGCGGCTGTACGGCTTGGAGTTCAGGGTCTATTTTCATCGCCGGTGAGCCCTGTGGGCGCCACGATGCGGAAGTGCTCCGTGAACTGACGGACGCCGCCCGGCCGTTCATCGGCCCCGCCGGACCCACCGCGAGGGAGGCCCCGCCGGGTGCCCGGCAGTCGGCCGTGCGCACCCCACCTGGGGCGCCGCGGACCCCGCGACATCAAAACGTAACGTCTCCGTGAGAAGTCGTCGGGCGTAAAGTCTTCCCCAACTCCTGCCCAATCTGGCATGTTTCCTTCAATTCCTGTGCGATCCCCCTCACGCACGGGCCGATTAGGAGGACACGTGTCACCCCTGATATCCCGGCGGCTCGGCCGCCCGGCCGCAGCCCTCGCCGTGCTCTCGGCCATGGCGCTCGCCACCCCCACCGCGTTCGCGACCGCCGCCACCACGACCACCACCCCCACCGTCCCCGGTGCCGTCTCCGCGCCCGCCGCCCAGGCCCCCGTCGCCCAGGCCCCCGCCGCCGCGGGCACCGCGGCCGGCTGGGCCGCCGGCACCCGCGCCTACCTGGTGATCAGCGCCCCCGCCGACATCGCCGCCGCCAAGACCGCCGTCGCCGCCAAGGGCGGTACGGTCTTCGCGAGTTACGACGCGATCGGCGTCATCGTCGCCCACTCCACCAGCGCCGGCTTCGCCGCCGAGCTGCGGACCGTCACCGGCATCCAGCAGGTCGGCGCGACCCGCACCTCCGACGTGCCCGCCGACGCGTACAACCCGGCCCTGCCCGCCAACCCCGCCCAGGCGGCCACCACGCTCACCGAGTCCAACCGCTGGGACATGACCCAGATCAAGGCCGACCAGGCCTGGAACGTCACCACCGGCTCCCCGTCCGTCAAGGTCGGCGTGCTCGACACCGGCGTGGACGACCAGCACCAGGACCTCGCACCGAACTTCGACGCCGCCGACTCGGCCTCCTGCGCCTACGGCAAGCCCGACACCCGCACCGGCGCCTGGCGCGACGTGGACACCCACGGCACCCACGTCGCCGGCACCATCGCGGCCGCGAAGAACGGCAAGGGCGTCATCGGCGTCGCACCGGGCGTGAAGATCGCCTCGGTCCGGATCGCCGAGCCGACCAGCACCCTCTTCTACGCCGAGAACACCGTCTGCGGCTTCGTCTGGGCCGGCGACCACGGCTTCAAGGTCACCAACAACAGCTACTACACCGACCCCTGGCAGTTCAACTGCCCGAACGACCTCGACCAGGCGGCCATCATCGAGGGCGTCAAGCGCGCCCAGGAGTACGCCGAGGGCAAGGGCTCGCTGCAGGTCGCGGCGGCCGGCAACTCCAACTACGACCTGGCCAACAAGACCACCGACAGCGAGAGCCCGAACGACTCCACCAAGGTCACCCGGACCATCAGCAACGCCTGCCTCGACATCCCCACCGAACTCCCCGGCGTGGTGACCGTCGCTGCCACGGGCAGCGGCAGCGGCAAGGCCTCCTACTCCAACTTCGGCCGGGGCGTCATCGACGTCGCGGCGCCCGGCGGCGACGGCGCCACCGGCGTCTACTCGACCCTGCCCGGCGGCAAGTACGGCACCAAGAGCGGCACCTCGATGGCCTCCCCGCACGTCACCGGGGTGGCCGCGCTGATCGCGAGCACCAACCCGTCGCTCACCCCGGCGGACATCCGGGCCCGGCTGGCGAGCCAGGCCAACGACCTGGCCTGCCCCGCCTCCGACAGCCGCTGCACCGGCACCACCGCCGTCAACGGCTTCTTCGGCGAGGGCCAGGTCGACGCGCTGAAGGCGGTCGGCGGTGCCACCCCGCCCACCGGCACGTACGTCGAGAACACCGCCGACGTGGCGATCCCCGACAACACCACGGTGGAGAGCCCGATCACCGTCACCGGCGTCAGCGGCAACGCCCCGGCGGCGCTCAAGGTCGGCGTGGACATCAAGCACACCTACCGCGGCGACCTCGTCCTCTCCCTGGTCGCGCCCGACGGCACGGTCTACCTCCTGGAGGACTTCCCGAACAGCGACAGCACCGACAACGTCGCCAAGACCTACACCGTCAACGCCGCCGCGAGTGCGGCGAACGGCACCTGGAAGCTCCGGGTGAAGGACGGCGCCTCCGGCGACACCGGCACGATTGACGCCTGGAACCTCACCTTCTGAACCTCCTGACCCCGCCGTTCCCCCGGCCGCCCGACGCCCGAGCGCGTCGGGCGGCCGGATCGCGTGCGGGACGCCGACCACCACCGGGGCGGCGTGCCCGGCGATCCCGTGGCTGCCCGGGCCTTCGCCGGGTACGGCGGCTGTCGCAGGCACCGACCGGGCGGGCGGAGGCCCGCGTCGGGCTACTCCGGGACGAGTACCGCGACCCCCGTCACGCGGTCCGCGGCGAGGTCCGCGAGCGCCGCGTCGGCACGGCGCAGGGGGTAGCGGCTGACGTGGACCACCGGGCGGGTGCGGGCCGCCTCGGCCAGGAAGGCCATCCCGTCGGCCCGGGTGTTGGCGGTGACGCTGCGCAGGGTGCGTTCCTGGAAGAGGTGTCGCCGGTAGTTCAGCTCCGGGATGTCGGTGAGGTGGATGCCGGCCACGGCGAGCGTGCCGCCGCGGTCCAGTGCGGTGAGGGCGACGGGCACGAGTTCGCCGACCGGTGCGAACAGGATGGCGGCGTCCAGCGGTTGCGGGGGCGGGTCGTAGGAGTCGCCGGCGAAGACGGCGCCGAGGTCCAGCGCCAGCCGGCGGGCCGCCGCGGCCCGGGTGAACACGGCCACCCGGGCGCCCCGGGCGAGGGCGAGCTGGGCGGTCAGGTGCGCGGACGCGCCGAAGCCGTAGATGCCGAGCAGCCCGCCCGCCGGGAGTTCGGCCCGTTCCAGGGCGCGGTAGCCGATGATCCCGGCGCACAGCAGCGGGGCCAGCTCCTCGGCGGGCGGGCCCTCGGGCAGCCGGTAGGCGAAGCGGGCGTCCGCGGTGAGGTGTCCGGCGTAGCCGCCGTGCCGGTCCCAGCCGGTGTAGCGCGACGCGGGGCAGAGGTTCTCCCGCCCGCTGCGGCAGTACCCGCAGCTGCCGCAGGTCCGGGCCAGCCAGGCCACCCCGGCCCGGTCCCCGACGGCGAAGCCCTCGACCCCGGCCCCCGCCGCCAGCACGCGCCCGACCACCTCGTGCCCGGGCGTGCACCGGGCCAGCCTGGGGGAGAGGTCCCCTTCCGCGAGGTGCAGGTCGGTGCGGCACACCCCGCAGGCCTCCACCTCGACCAGGACCTCCTGCGGGCCGGGCGCGTCCAGCGGCCGCCGCTCCCGGACCAGTGGGCCCGGCCCCGGCCCGCCGACCGGCCCGGGGCGCTCCACCGCCCAGGCCCAGGTCTCCGCCGGTAGGGGTCGCGTGCTGCTCATCGCCGTCTCCTGCCGCTCGGCCTGCGGGGTCGGTGCGCGCCCGGGTTCAAGTTTCCCGCTCCGCGGCGGCCACCGCGTGCTCGACGGCGGAGAAGCCCTCCGGGGAGGGTGGCGATCCGGTCAGCCCCAGTACCCCGTGTGCACGGCGGTGGCCTCCTCGAAGAGGTGCGGGCCGGAGACCTCCACGGTGCCGCCGCCGGCTGCGAAGACCTGGCGGCAGGGCAGGTCGAGCACCGGCTCGTCCGGGTCCACTCCCGCGATGGCGTTCAGCTCGGTGGCGGCGAGCGCGTAGACGACCTTCCGGATGCCGCTCCAGTGGATCGCGCCGGCGCACATCGCGCACGGCTCGGTGCTGCTGTACAGGACGGTCGCGGAGAGCTGGTGCGGGGCCAGGGTGCGGCAGGCCTGGCGGACCAGGTTGGTCTCCGCGTGCGCCGTGACGTCGTGGTCGGTCAGCACGGTGTTCTCGGCCGTGAGCAGGACGCCTCCGGACGCGTCGGTCAGCAGCGCGCCGAAGGGGTGGTTGCCGTGGGCGCGGGCGGAGGCGGCGAGTTCGATGGCCGCGAGCAGGTGCGGGCGGGTGAGGTCGGTCATCGGCGTACTCCTCGGGGGGCGGACCGGACGGGGTGACAGGGGCAGGGCCAGGGCGTACGGCGGACAAGGGCGGGGCGCAGAAGGGCGGATGGCGTCAGCCACCGTAGCCGCCCCCGTCCGGAGTGCGGATCTCGTCGGCGTCCTCGGCCGCCACCAGGCAGCGGATGCGTGACAGGAGGGCCGCGCGCACGACAACCGGCTCTGTCGGCCTCCACGGCCCCGCCCCCGACGCCCCGGCGGGCGCTGCCTCGGACGGTCGCACCGGCGGTGCGTGCGTGCGGTGCCACTACTTCGCCAGGAAGGCGAGCAGCGCCGCGTTGACCTCCTCGGCATGGGTCCAGAGCAGGCCGTGCGGCGCGCCCTCGACCTCCACGTACTCGGCGGAGGGCAGCGCCCGGTGGAAGGGGCGCCCGGTGCTGTCGATCGGCAGGATGCGGTCGGCGGTCCCGTGCAGGATCAGGGCCGGCACGTCGATGCGCGGGATGTCGGCCCGGAAGTCCGTGTACCAGGTGGACGGCGCCGCGGCGGCGGCGAAGAAGCCGCCGCTCGCCGCGACGTTCCAGCTGTTGCGGACGGCCTCCGCGCTGATCCTGCTCCCGAGGTTCTCGTCGAGGTTGTAGAAGTCCCGGTAGAAGGCGGTGTAGTAGGCGTAGCGGTCGGCCTTCACGGCGGCGACGATCCCGTCGAAGAAGTCCTTCGGACCGGCCCCCTCCGGGTTGTCGTCGGTCTTCAGCAGGCAGGGCTCCAGGGAGCCCAGGAAGGCGGCCTTGGCGATGCGGCCGGAGCCGTACCGGGACAGGTAGCGGGCGACCTCCCCGGTGCCCATCGAGAAGCCGACCAGCACGGCGTCCCGCAGGTCGAGGGTCTCCAGCACGGTGTGGAGGTCGGCGGCGAAGGTGTCGTAGTCGTAGCCGGTGGTGGGCTGGGAGGACTGTCCGAAGCCGCGCCGGTCGTAGGTGATCACCCGGTGGCCGGCGTCCAGCAGCGCGGCGCTCTGCCGCTCCCAGGAGTGCCCGTCGAGCGGGAACCCGTGGATGAGGACGACCGGCTGCCCGGAGCCGTGGTCCTCGTAGTAGAGGTCGATGGGGGTGGAGTTCTCCTGGCCGACGGTGATGTACGGCATGGTGTCCGGTGTTCCTCTCGTCATGGGGCCCGGACGATGACCACGGGGCAGGCGGCGTGCTGCGCGCAGTGGGTGCTCACCGAGCCGAGCAGGGTGCGGGTGAAGCCGCCGCGGCCGTGGCTGCCGACCACCAGCAGCTCGGCGCCCCGGGCCGCGTCCAGGAGGACGTCGGAGGGGTCGCCCATGACCATCGTCTGGCGGACCCGCACCCGGGAGTCCTCGCCGAGCACGGTGTGCAGTTCCTCGGCGAACCGCCGTTCGGCCAGCTCCCGGTCGAAGGTGCTGTCGACCACGGGCGCCGACCAGCCGAAGTGGCTGGGGGGTTCCCAGGCGCCGACCGCGTCCACCACGCCGCCGATCAGCGTGGCGTGCCGGGCCGCCCAGCGCAGCGCGGCGTACGACGACGGCGAGCCGTCGACGCCGACCACGACGCGGGGAGCGGAGTCGTTCGTGTTCATCTGCACCGTCCCTGGCCGGCCGTCCTGCGGATCGTCGCCCCCCGACCACGGTGCTGGTCGCCGGGCGGCGCCGCCACCACGGCCCGGCACCCGGGTGACGGCCGACGGCCGGGCGGGTACCGTCGGTGGCCGCCGAGCGCCCGTGACCGGGGCGCGGCCGTGGTGAGAGCGGGGGAGGACGGGCGCGCGAGGCCCACGTCGCCTCCTCCTGCGTGACCGACCTGCTGGCGCGCTTCCCGGAACTCCTGGCGGACGAGCCGCAGGTCGAGTTCACCGACGTGGTGACGGCCTTCGCCCGGTGACCGCCCGCAGGGCCGCGTGGGCCCGGCACGGCCTCAGGCCCGGACGCCCAGCTGGGCCAGCAGGGTCGCGTTGTCCTCGATGTGCCAGTCCTCGGTGATCCGGTCGGTCCCGACGTGCTGGATGTCGATGGCGTTGAACTCGATGTTCTGGCCCTGCCCCCGCACGCCGTCGAAGGTGCCGGTGAAGTGGCCGCGGAAGACCAGTCGGGCGGTGATCCTGTCACCGCTGATCAGGAGGTCGGACAGCTCGCAGGTCAGGTCCGGCACCGCGGCGCGGAAGCTCGTCGAGGCGAAGGCCGGCCCGGCGGGGCCCTGCGGGCGGCCCGGCGGCAGCGTGTTGTCCCGGAACTGCGGGCTGATCGCCGCGTCCAGGTAGCGCTGCTGCCCGGTGTTCCAGAACGTGTACAACTGCTGGGCCAGGTGGACCTCCTGGGCGGCGCGCCGGGCGCCGATCGAGCGGTCCGCGGTGAGCGCCTTCGGCTGGACGAGGCCGGGCGAACGGTCGATCAGGCGCTGCGGCCAGTCGCGTGCGGAGTCGTGGTGGCCGCTGTCGTGGACGGGGGCGGCCGCGGCGGTGCCGCCCGCCAGGCCGGCCACCGCCGCGAGGACGGCGGTGGTACGGATCAGGGTGCGCGAGCGCATGGGAACAGCTCCTCGGTTCGGGGGGCACGCCGGCGGTTCGGGGCGTGCGGGGGTGGTCGGCCGGTCGGAAGCCCGACCGGCCGGGGTGGGGGAACCATGCCGCCGGAGCGGGCCCGGCAGCCCGGCGGGTCAGGCGAGTCGGCCGCCGCCGTCGACGTGCAGCACCGTGCCGGTGACGTACGGGTTGTCGATGGCGTAGCGGACGGCCTTGACCAGGTCCTCCGGGGTGCCGACGCGCCGGGCCGGGTTGCGCTGGGCGACCCCGCGCAGGAACGCGTCCTTGTCGGCGCCCAGGCCGTCCCAGGAGCCGGTGTCGACGATGCCGGGGGAGACGGCGTTGACCCGGACCGGCGCGATCTCCACCGCCAGCGCCTGCACCAGGAAGGCCAGCGCGCCGTTGGTGGTGGCCATCACCGTGCGCGCGGGCGCCGGGCGCCACGCGGCCACACCGGAGAAGAAGGTGAACGAACCGCTCTCGGAGACCTGGCCGACCAGGTGCTTGGCCAGCAGCAGCGGGCCGATCACCTTCGCCGCGAACGCCCGCTGCACGTCGGCCGCTTCGAGTTCCCGCAGCGGGCCGTTGGCCGGCATCGCGGCGGTCGAGACCAGGTGGTCGAAGCGGCCGGCCCGGGCGGCGAAGGCGGCGATCGACGCCTCGTCGGCGATGTCCAGGGCGATCACCTCGGACGGTCCGGACAGCTCGCCGGCCGTCCACTCCAGCTTGCGCGGGTCGGGGCCGGCCAGCACCAGGGAGGCGCCGGCCGCCGAGGCGGACTTGGCGACGGCCCGCCCGGTGCGCGAACCGGCACCGACCACGACGAGCCGCTGCCCCTGGAGGGAGGTGGTGTCGGACATGGTGGAACTCCTTCGGATGATCGGGGAACCGGCCGCCCGCTGTTTCCCGCGGCGGCCGCACCACGACCCTCTCCCGACCAGCACTGATGAGTCCAAGGCTTGTTTTCTACCTCGGCGATAAAATCTGTTCATGGCAACGCCGACGCTCAGACAGCTCGAATACCTGGCGACCGTGGTCGACACCGGATCGTTCACCCGTGCGGCCGAACAGCTGCACGTCACCCAGCCCGCGCTGTCCCACCAGATCCGCGCCCTGGAGGGCGCCCTCGGCGGCCCGCTGCTGGAGCGCCTGCCGCGCTCGGTGCGGCTCACCCCGATGGGCCGGGCGGTCCTTCCGCACGCCCGCGCCGCACTCGCCGAGGCCGAGCGGCTGCAGGCGGCGGCCCGCCGCTCGGCCGGCCTGGAGGAGGGCGAACTGGAGGTCGCCGTCGTCTACTCCGTCAGCCTCGGCATCCTGCCGCCCGTGCTGCGGGAGTGGCGCCGCCGTCACCCCGGCGTGCGGATCCGGCTGCGCGAGTACCCCCACACCGACGCGCTCCGGGAGGCCATGGCCGCGGGCCGCGCCGACCTCGCCATCGGCCCGGCGCCGAGCGGCTGGGAGGGGCCGATCCGGGAGCTCGGCGTCGAGGAGTTCACCGTCGTCCTGCCCGCCGACGACCCGCTGGCCGACCGCCCCGCCGGGACCGTCGCCCTCACCGAACTCGCCGACCGCGACTGGGTCCACTACGCCCCCGACAACGGCCTCGCCGACCTGCTCGACCAGGTCTGCGCCCGGGCGGGCTTCCACCCCCGGGCGGCGATCCGTGCCGAACAGACCTCGGCCGCCCCGCTGCTGGCCGCGGCCGGGCTCGGCCCCGCCCTGGTGCCCGCCAACATCGTCCCGGCCCACTTCGAGGGCGCCCTGCTGCGCCCGGACCCGCCGGTCCTGCGCATCCTCACCGCCTACACCCGCACCCGCCCCGATCCGCTCACCGTGGCCTTCGCCGACCTGCTGGCCCGTCAGGCCCGGGTCGACCCCGTGGTCTCCGGCCGGTCGGCCGAGGCCGACGGGGCGCTCACCTGAGGCCCGACCCCGGCGGTGGAACGCGCGCCCGAGCTCCGATCGGGCGCTGTGGCGCGTCAGCGCGCGGCGCCGCCGACCGGCTCGTGCTCGTCGTCCGCGTCCTGCGGGTCGACGGCGTCGCTGAGGCCCAGGCGCAGGTGCTCGATGTGGTAGACGGCCTGGTCGAGCAGTGCGGCGACGTGGTTGTCGTAGAGCGCGTAGACGACCTGCCGGCCGTTGCGGCGGCCGATGACCAGGCCGAGGTTGCGCAGCAGGCGCAGCTGGTGGGAGCAGGCGGACTGCTCCAGGCCGACCTCGGCGGCGAGTTCGGTGGCCGCGCAGGGGCCCTCGCGCAGCCGGGAGAGGATCAGCAGCCGGGAGGGCGTGGCGAGGGCTTGCAGGGTGGTGGCCACCCGGGCAGCGCTGGTCGCGTCCAGGCGCGTGTGCGGGACGGCGGTGGCGGGGGTGGCTCCATGACCCATGCGGGCCATCCTACAACTCATAGATGAACGAGCCTTCATATGTTCATGTATCGTGAACGAGTCAACGGCCCCGCCCTGCCCAGGCCTGCCCGAAGGGTCCCCCCGCCATGTCCACCACCACCCTGACCGGGCGTTCCGCGCCCCCGGCCGCGCCACGCCCGGACACCGCACCCGGACGGCGCACCCGGGTGCTGTCGCTGCCCGAGGCCCGCTGGGCCGCCGCCGCGACGGCGCTCTTCCTGATCGCCCTGCCGCTCCAGCTGACCGGCGCCCCCGCCTGGGCCTGGGGCCCGCTGTACGCCCTCGCGTACGCCACCGGCGGCTGGGAGCCCGCCTGGGCCGGGCTCCAGGCGCTGCGGGAGAAGACCCTCGACGTCGACCTGCTGATGATCGTGGCCGCGCTCGGCGCCGCCGCCGTCGGGCAGGTCATGGACGGCGCGCTGCTGATCGTCATCTTCGCCACCTCCGGCGCCCTGGAGGCGCTGGCCACCGCCCGCACCGCCGACTCGGTGCGCGGACTGCTCGACCTCGCCCCGGCCACCGCCACCCGGCTGCTGCCCGACGGCGGCGAGGAGACCGTGCCCACCGAGGAGCTCGCCGTCGGCGACACCGTGCTCGTGCGGCCCGGTGAGCGGATCGGCGCCGACGGGCGGGTGCTCGACGGCGCGAGCGAGGTGGACCAGGCCACCATCACCGGCGAGCCGCTGCCCGTCGTCAAGGAGACCGGCGACGAGGTGTTCGCCGGGACCCTCAACGGCACCGGGGCGCTGCGGCTGCGGGTCGAGCGGGACGCCTCGGACACCGTGATCGCCCGGATCGTCCAGCTGGTCGAGGAGGCCTCCGGGACCAAGGCACCCACCCAGCTGTTCATCGAGAAGGTCGAGCAGCGCTACTCGCTCGGCATGGTGGCCGCCACCCTCGCCGTCTTCGCGGTCCCGCTGGCCTTCGGCGCGGCCTTCACCGGCTCGCTGCTGCGCGCGATGACCTTCATGATCGTCGCCTCCCCGTGCGCGGTGGTGCTGGCCACCATGCCGCCCCTGCTCTCCGCCATCGCCAACGCCGGACGGCACGGCGTCCTGGTCAAGTCCGCCGTCGTGATGGAGCGTCTGGGTCAGGTCGACGCCGTCGCACTGGACAAGACCGGCACCCTCACCGAGGGCACCCCGCGCCTCACCGACGTCCGGCCGCTCACCGGCTCCGGCCTCTCCGAAGCGCGGCTGCTGGCGCTGGCGGCCGCGGCCGAGCACCCCAGCGAGCACCCGCTGGCCCGCGCGGTCGTCGACGCCGCCCGCACCCGCGGCCTGACCCCGGCCGCCGCCGAGGACTTCACCTCCACCCCCGGCGTCGGCGTCACCGCCACGGTCGACGGCCGGGTCGTCGCGGTCGGTGCGCCGGCCCGGCTGATCCTGGGGCGCACCGACGCCGCCTCCGCCGAAGCCGCCGCGCTGGCCGCGGAGTTGGAGGAGGGCGGGCGCACCGCCGTCCTGGTCGAGGCGGACGGCGTACCGGTCGGCGTGCTCGGCCTCGCCGACCGGCTGCGTCCGGACGCCGCCGCCACCGTCGCGTCCCTCAAGGCGATGACCGGCACCGCGCCGATGCTGCTCACCGGCGACAACCCGCGCGCCGCCGCCCACTTGGCCGCCGAGGTCGGCATCACCGACGTCCGGGCCGGACTGCTGCCGCAGGACAAGGTCGCCGCCGTCCGGGAGCGGGAGGCGGCCGGACGCAAGGTGCTGGTGATCGGCGACGGCGTCAACGACGCGCCCGCGCTGGCCGCCGCCCACACCGGCCTCGCGATGGGCCGGGCCGGCTCCGACCTCGCCCTGGAGACCGCCGACGCGGTGATCGTCCGCGACGAACTCGCCACCGTCCCGGCCGTGGTGGCGCTCTCCCGGCGGGCCCGCTCCTTCGTGGTGCAGAACCTGGTGATCGCCTCGGCGTTCATCACCGTCCTGGTGGTCTGGGACCTGGTCGCCACCCTCCCGCTGCCGCTGGGTGTGCTCGGCCACGAGGGCTCGACCGTCATCGTCGGCCTCAACGGCCTGCGGCTGCTGCGCGAGAGCGCCTGGAGCGGGGCCCGGGGATAGCGGGAAGGTGTTCGACTGAACGGTTCTGCACGGAACTTCAGCGAGGGGGCGGGGTCCGACCGGTCGGACCCCGCCCCCTCGCGTGTGTCGCCGCCGGATGGCGGCCGCCGGGCCGAAACGGTTGGGGCATGAGGCTGTTCGCATGAAAACTTCCGAGGTGTCACCGCTGCTCCGCGCGGCGTCGACAGCGGTTCTCCTACAGTGGCGCTGCCCGCCGCGCCACCCGGGTGCGGAATCCACCCTTCAGGCCAACTCCCCTTTTCTGTTGGCCGGTTCGAGGAGAACCTTCATGACCAATTACCCACCGGAGACGCTGCTGAAGGGCACTCCGGCACCGAAGCCCCATTCGATCACCCTGGGCCCTGACGGCAACCTCTGGGTGACGACGCACAACAAGAGGCTCATGCAGGTGGATCCGGATAATCCCGAAGCCCAGGACAACAAAGAGACGGCAGGTCTGCTCTCGGCGGGCATCGTGATGGTCCCGGAGGGAGGCAACATCCTCTGGTACGCCTCGCCCGCCCACGAGCAGGACTATGATCCCATCTACGAATGGGACGTCGTGAAGTGCGCCGAGACCAGCCAGCACAAACTCGACGACGACGCCCGGGCCCAGACCCTCACCTGGGCGGTGCTGACCAAGGAAGTGAAGAGGCTCAGCGCGACCATCGACGGCAGCGGGGAACACCTCGACGAGGTCCCCTACGCCTGGAACCCGTCCGTCGTCCCGGATCCGGGGGAAAATTACAACACCCCGATCTACTACGTGTTCTTCGCCGAGCCGGTCCACCGCCGGGTCGGCTACGTCAAGGTGGGGGAGGCCGGCCAGCCCAGCACCCACCAGCTTCCGAACGGGGACGACTTCGACACCTGGCTCTGGTCGGTGGCCGTCAGCGTGGACAAGACGGTCAACA
This sequence comes from Kitasatospora sp. NPDC041917, assembly GCF_055589745.1. Lineage (NCBI taxonomy): Bacteria > Bacillati > Actinomycetota > Actinomycetes > Kitasatosporales > Streptomycetaceae > Kitasatospora > Kitasatospora sp. NPDC041917. Next base: position 51,779 of record NZ_JBVJBI010000015.1, read on the forward strand.
ACTACACCTACTGGGCCACCGGCCAGGTGTCCACGACGGGCAATTTCCTGCGGAAGAAGAACGGCCTCTACACCTTCACCCCCGGGCAGTCCGGCAAGCCCTGGCAGCGCATTCCACTTCCGGACCCGGATCCGAACCAGAACTCGCAGGTTCCCATCCACGTCATCACCGACTCCACGGCTGTCTGGGTGGGTACGCGAAACCCGAACCGCGTGTGCCGGTACGACATCTCCGACGGATCGTGGACCTCCTCGAAGACCCTGGACCACGAACCCCGGCAGCTGGCCTTCGGGCCGGACGGCAATATCTGGGCCGCGGCCGCCGGCGCCATCTACTGCTTCAAGAAAGACCCGGGCGTCACCACCCTGCCGAGCCCCGACCTGGACAAGGGCAGTGAGGCCGAAGGCCTGTTCGTCGACGCCGAGAAGAAGCAACTGTGGTTCACCGACCCGGCGAAGTGCTCGATCGGCCAGTACGCGATCAAAGTTGCCACCGCCGCCGCGGAACTCGTGGAGATCAAAGAAGGCGCCGCCACCACGTCCGACAAGAACAAGGTCGTCGACATTCCCATGATCGCCCAGTACGTCATCGACGGGCATGACACCCCTGGGATCCCCATCACCTGCAGCATCGACAAAGCCAGTGGTGCCACGTTCGTCCAGGGCAGCGGCGGCCTCGTGCGAGTCGTCCACACCAACCAGCGCGGTGTCGCCCTCTTCCCGAGGATCAGGACCGCCACCAAGGACGTCACGCTCATCATGCAGTACTCGGCAGCCGAGAAGGCGGTCTCGAAGACCCTCACGGTGAAGCCCTGATGACCGCCAACGCCCACAGCCTCACCAAATCGGCCCACCCCGCTGCCATCGCCTACCACCCGGGGGACGGGACGATCTGGTTCGTCACGCCCGACGCGGAGTTCGGCTCCTTCACCCCCTCCGGCCTCTACGAGAGCCAGCTCTTCGCCCCGATGCAGACCGGCCGGAAGACCCGCACCCTGGCCCTGGCCGGCGGTCTGGCCTGGACGTACGCCACCGATTCCGAAGCCGGCTACGTCGTCACCTGCACGGCCGAGGGCGCCTACACAGACCGGAAGAAGCTCGAACCGGCGACTGCCGTGGCCATGGCCGTCGGCGCGGACAACCACGGTGCCCAGCGGGTCGTCTGCACCCGCGAGGGAAGACGCGACCTCGTCCTCGCGGACAGCGGAAAGGTCGCCACCTCCAAGCCCCACACCCATCCGCTGTACGGGCTCGCCATCGGCACGAAGACCCCCGCCACGTACTGGCTGAGCTGCCCCGAGGCCAAGACCGTGGTCAGCTACGACGCCGCGACGGGGAAGTTCGACGGCTCGCCCGTCACCCTCCCGGACGACGTGGTGCCGCAGCACCTGGCGATCACGGAGACCGGCGGCGACTTCCTGTGGATCGCGACCCACCAGTCCACGATCCTCCGCCACGACCTGCACGACGGGTCTTTCCTGCCCGTCGACACCGGGAAGGTGGTGGACCGGCTCTTCCCGATGGCCGACGGAAGCCTCTGGTTCACCATGCCGTCCGCGGGCGCGGTGGGCTACGTCCTGCCGGGGCGGACGGAGGCGAAGTACGTCCCCTTCGACTCCGACACCCGCCCGTCGGGGATCGCCGCGGACGGGCACGGCGCCCTGTGGGTGGGCCTGGAGGGCACGAGCGAGATGGCGTCCCTGTCCAAGTACCGGATGACCGTCCTGTCGGGCGAGGACCAGAGCGCGCCGGTCGGCGGGACGTTCCCCGACCGGCTGTCCGTCAGGGTCACCGCCCTCGACGGCACCGGGCACCAAGGGGCCACGGTGACGTTCACCGTGCGGGACGACCAGGCGCGGTTCCCCGGTGACAAGGCCACCGCCACCGCGACCACGGGCACGGACGGAAGGGCGACCAGTCCTTCGCTGACGGCGAGGAAAGCGGGGCCGAAACCCTGCGACGTGGTCGCCGAATGGAAGGACGAGGGCCTGCTCGTCCCGTTCAACGGCATCACCGTGCGCCCCGAGGCCGGACCGGTCGACCACCTCGTCTACCTCTCGGGAGCGGGCCAGTCTTCGCTGCCCGGAGAGGACTTCCCCGAGCCGCTCCGGGTGCGGGCGGTCGACGCCTTCGGCACCCCGGTTCCGAAGGTGGACGTGGCCTTCCGCGTGACGGACGACACGGTCTCCTTCAGCGGGAGCGCGACCGCGGTGGTCCGCAGCGGCACCGACGGGGAGGTCGAATCACCCGTGCTGACCGCGGGCGACGAAGCGGGACGAGCGGTCGTCGAGATGTGGCCGACGAAGGCCGCCGCCGGTCTCGTCGTGCACGAGTACGTCCATGACCCCGTCGACTGACCCCGCACCGCCCCGCGCCGGGCGGGGACGGCGCCCCGACCCCCGGGAGGGACCATGACGCGCACGGCCGCCGGGCTGCGCACCGAATTCGACTTCGAACTGCCGCACGGCTACGTCGGGCCGGACGGCCGGGTCCACCGCCGGGGCCGGATGCGGATGGCCACGGCCCGCGACGAGCTGGCCCCCCTCGTGGACCAGCGGGTCCGGGAGAACCCGGCCTACCTCGGCATCGTGCTGCTCAGCCTGGTCGTCACCCGGCTCGGCGACCTGCCGGACATCCACGCCGGAGTGATGGAGGAGCTCTTCGCCGCCGATCTGGCCCACCTCCAGGACCTCTACCAGGAGATCAACGGCGTCGGCCCCGACCACCGGGCGGTGGCGTGTCCCTCGTGCGGTGCCCACTTCGCGGTGCGCGAACCGGCCCCTGGTGGGCGCCTGGGGGAACCGTGAGGCGCTCGGCGCGCCGGACCCGGGAGGAAATCGCGTACCTCGCCCACCACTTCCACTGGTCGTACGCGGACCTCGTCGGTCTCACCCACGGCGAACGGCGGTCGTGGGTGGCCGAGGCCGTCCGGATCAACACCTCGGCGACCGGGCGGGGAGCACCACCGTGGGGCGGCTGAGGCGGGCGCTCTCAAGTCTGCTGGGACGGCTGCCGGAAGCGGCCCGTCCGGGGGCGGCGGCCATGCCGCCCCCGGACGGGGACCGGTCCGCACCCGAAGGCCGCACGCTGGTCCGGGCGCTCCCGGTGCCGGTGACCGACCTGGTGTCCTTCCGGGACGGCCTGGCGGCCTGGCGGCCCGCACCGCTGGTCACCGCGGCCTCGACGCTGCTTCCGCGAGCGGTGCCGGTGTGCGTCCGGCGGCCCGTGCTGCCGGTCGTGGGCTCGGAGGTCGCGGCAGACGGCACATGGCCACCGGACCTGATGTTGCCGCCCCCTCCGTACGTCGAGGTCGTGCCGGGGAGCCCGGAGTACGTACCGTCCCCGGCGGCGGCCGGGGACACGACGACGCAGTCCGCTCGCGTCGGTGCCCGGCCCGCCGCCGACCGCGGGGCCGGGAATCCGGTCCGTGCGGCGCTGCGGGCGATGGGGGACCGCCTTCGCCGGCGGGACTTGCCGACGGCTGGTGGCCGAAGGCCCATCGGGCCTCGCCCGGTGGCGCAGGCCCCCGTTCCCGGCGCCCCCGCACCGCCCGCCCACCGGCCCGCGGCCCCCGGAGCGCCGACCAAGCGCCGGATCCTCCCGCCCTCCTGGTCCTTGCCGTTGACGCGCCGTCCTCGCCCGGCCGCTCCCGGGCCTGTCCCCGCGGCCCCGCCCAGCCCGGCATCGTCCGGGCGGGCGGCACCGCCGCGGCCGGTGCCGCCGGTCCCGTCGAAGGGGAACCCGGCGGTGCGGTCGACCGTCGTGGGGCCGACGGACCCTCCCTCGACTCACGGCCCGGCCGGCGGCCCCGCCCAGCCCGTCACCCCCCGGTCGGTCACCCCCCAGCCCGTCACTTCCCCGCCCGGAGGCGGGGCCCGGAGCGCGCGCCCCGGTGCCGACGGGCGGGAGCGGCAAGGACCGGCCGAGGCGCACAGGCCTCGGCCGGAGCCGGTACCAGGGCTCCCCTTCGCCCCGTTCGTTCCAGTTCCAGCGCCAGTTCCAGGGCCAGGACCGGTCCGTGGCGTGGACAGCGCCCGGACGGCTGCGCCCGACCCGGCTCCGGCCGGCGGCCTGCCACCGTCGCAGGAGCACGCCCCCGCACCCGGCACCGGCCCGGCGCCACGGTGGGCTCCCCCCGTTGTCCGCCCCGGCAGTTCACCCTCGACCAAGGCCCCGACACCGCGCCCGGCGGCGTTCCGGTACGGTCCGGCGGACCGCGAGCACGCGCCCGAGCGCGACGTGACCGGACGTCCGCCACTGCCGCCCGGCGCGGCGGCTGCCGTCGGAACGCCGATGGACCGCCTGCCCCTGACCGCGGTCCCCTTCTCCCCGGCCCGCACGGCGCATCAACCTCCGGCCACGGACGCCCCTCGGCAGCACCTCAGGGGCGACACCCGATCCGGTGCTCCACCAAGCCCCCCGGACCGGCGGCCGTACTCCGAGCCCGGCCCGGGCCCCGCCCGCGCCGCCGGGGCGGCCCACCCGGCAGCCGCGGCGGGGCCGTCCCCCGGTCACGGACCACAGACCTACCGCACCGACCTCCCCGCGGCTCCCGCCGCCGTGCCGAGGAGTCGTCCCGACCGGCCCGATCCGGCGCGGGAACGGCCTCCCGGCTCTCCTCCCGGTGGTCCTTCCGGCGCCGCTCCCCCCGTGTCCGGGGCCCTGGTCGCCGAGGTGGTCAGGCGCATCGTCCACGTCCACGCGGACGTCCTGGCCGGGCCGGCGTCCGGCCACGGGGAGGGCCGGCGCCCGTGGTCCGAACCGCCGGGCGGGCACGCGCCCTGGGGCGGCGACCGCCCCCCGCGGTGATCCGTCCCGCCCCATCCGGCCCACGAACCGGCCCAGCCCGAGCCCAGCCCGAGTCCCGCCCACGCCCCGGAGCCCCTGCCATGAGCGACCAGCCGTTCGCCGTCACCTCCCTCTTCCAGCTCTCCATCGGCGACCACGCCCTCGGGTCGTTCACCTCCTGCGACGGCCTGGGCTGCGCCATGGACATCGAGGAGCGGGCCGAGGGCGGCGAGAACGGTCGCGTCTGGCATCTCCCGACCCGACTGAGGTACACCAACGTGGTGCTGGGCCGGCCCCTGAACCGGCAGACCACGCTGGTGTGGGCGTGGCTGCAGCTCCAGGTCCTCCAACCGGTCCGGATGCGCGGCCAGATCGTCGCGCTGGGCCCGGACCGCCGGCCCCTGGTGCGGTGGGTGCTGGACGGTGTGCTGCCGGTGCGCTGGAACGGCCCCTCGTTCACCGCCGACGTGTCCGAGCCGGCCAGGGAGACCCTGGAGATCACCCACGACGGATTCCTGGACGTCACCGTCTGAGCCCGTCCCGCCGACCTGTTGCCGAAGGGAGACCCATGCCCGCCCTGCCGCTGCCGGGTACGCCCGTCCGTGCCGTTCTGGTGATCTACGAGCCGCCGGCCGACGAGGGCGGTTCCGTCGGACGTGAGCGCGACCGGATCACCCTGCAGTTCAACCCGGACCGCGTGTCGCTCGACAAGCAGGCCCACTGGGACCGCAGCGCTCCCTCGAACGCCCCCGCCGGCAGCCCGCAGTTCGTGTACTCCGAGCCGCGGACCATGACCCTGGAGGTGTTCCTCGACGCCCCGGGGCCCGGGAGCGGGGTGGAGAAGGCGACGGAGAAGCTGCTGGCCTGCTGCACCCCGGCGGTTCAGGCCGCGGCGACGGACACCGCGTCGGCACCCTGGGTGCGCCTGGAGTGGGGACACGGACGCAGCACGGCGTTCCTCGCCCTGGTCACCCGGGTCGGCGTGACGTACACGCGTTTCTCCACCGACGGGAGGCCGCTGCGTGCCGAGTGCTCGCTGGTCCTGGAGGAGGTCGGCGGCCGCACCCCCCGGCAGAACCCGACGTCGGGCGGGGACGGCCCGGTCGCCACCCACCGTCTGGTGGCCGGGGACAGCCTGGCGAGCCTGGCGTGGCACACCTACGGCGACGCCACCTGCTGGCGGGCCATCGCCCGGGCCAACGACGTCGACGACCCGGACCGCATCCCCGTGGGCACGGTGCTCGCCCTGCCGGTCCTGGACACCACGACGGGCGCACCGACGGCGGACGTGGGCGAGGGCCGGTGACCAGGACCCACCAGGCGCGCCCGCTGATCGAGGTCCAGGGGCAGCCGCTGCCGGACCAGTGGGAGAGCCGGCTCGTGGACCTCGTCGTGGAGAGCGCCGTCAACACGCCCGCCACGGCGCGGCTGCGCTACAGCGACGGCAAGCACCGGTTCTTCGAGCGGACGGACGTGAAGGTGGGCCGGTCCCTGACGGTCGCCGTGTCGACCGGCCGTCACCGCACCAGCGCACGGATCTTCGACGGCGAGGTCACCGCGGTGGAGGCCTCCCTGGACCGCACCGGAACCTTCGCCATCGTGCACGCCACCGATCGCGGGCACCGCCTGGAGCGGGGCCGGCGAGCGGAGGCGGACGGCCCGAGGACCCTCGCCGCGGCGTTGGAGGAGGCCGCCCGGCGCCACGGCCTGGACGCCGACACCTCCGGTCTCACCGGTCCCGAGATCCCCTACCTGGCACAGCCCAACCTCACCGACTGGGAGCTGTTGACCCATCTCGCCGACGAGCGCGGCCTCCACCTCGCCGTGGACGGCAAGATGGTGACGATGCGTCCCCTGCGGCCCGCCGCGCAGGCCCCCTCGCCCGACACGGGGGCGGACCGCAGCGTGTTCGTCCTGCAGCGAGGGGTGAACCTGCGCTCCCTGCGGGCGGCGGTGTCCTCGGTCGGCCAGGTCAGCCGGGTCCGGGTCACCGGCTGGGACCCGGCCGCCAAAGCGCCGGTGGCCGAGCGGGAACCGGCGCTCTCCAGCCCGGAGGTGCACCCCTCGGCAAGCGCCGGCAATCTCGCCGAGGTGTTCGGCGGCACCCCCGAGCTCCTGGTCGCCGGCCCGTACTCGCTCCCCGAGCAGGCCGGTGCCGCCGCCCGGGCCCTGGCCGACCGGACGGCCGCCGGCGCGATGCGACTGGAGGCGCTGGCCGACGGCGCCCCACAGCTGCGGGCCGGCCGGCCCGTCACCCTGCGCGGGGTGGGGGCGCCGTTCACGGGGCAGTACACGGCCACCTCCTGCCGGCACACCTACGACCGCAAGCACGGCTACCTCACCGAGGTCCGGGTGGACGCGCCGCCCGCGCCGGTGGTGCCGCCCCCGCCGCCGCTGTGCAGCCGGGGCGTCGCCGTCGGCCAGGTCACCGACATTCGCGAGCCCGGGCAGGGCAGGCGCGGCGCCGTCCGCCTGAAACTGCCGTGGCTGTCCGAGAGTTACCAGAGCGACTGGGTCCGCACCGTGCAGTGGGGCGGGCTCGGTGGGGGCGGCGTCTTCGTGCCGGAGGTCGGTGACGAAGTGCTGGTGGCCTTCGAACACGGGCGGCTCGACCGGCCGTACGTGATCGGCGGGCTCTACAACGGCAAGGACGAGCCCAGCCCGGACGACCTGCCACTGGTGGACGCGACCAGCGGGCGGGCGAACCGGCGGTCCATCGCCGCCCGCACCGGCGACCGGGTGGAACTGCTGAGTACCGAGACCGGACCGCGGGGAGTGCGGCTGCGCAGCGGCGACGGCCGGCTCACCGCCCACCTCGACCGGGGGGAGACCAGCATCAGCCTCACCGCCGGCGACCCCGGCCGCGAGGTGCTGGTGCGGCTCGACGGGCGCGAGGGCGGGACGGTCACGGTGGACGCCGGCGACGATGGCACGCTCGTGCTGCGCGGCGGGACCGTGCGCATCGAGGCCGGATCGATCGAACAGCACGCCGGGCTCGGGAACGGCGGCAGCACGTAGGGGCGGGCGCCCCGATGACACCCGCAGGGCCACACGAGGAGGAGCACCGCAGTGGACAGCACACCCCCGACCGCGACACCGGACATCATCGGCGCCGGCTGGAGCCACCCCGCCCGGCTGACCCCGTCCGGGACGGTCGCCCTGGCCTCGGGCGCCCTGGACGTGGAGGAGGCCATCGGCATCATCCTGCGCACCGTGCCGGGGGAACGGCCGATGCGCCCGCAGTTCGGCTGCGACCTGTACCGGTTGCTCTTCGCGCCGCTGGACGCGGGAACCGTGGCCCGCGCGGAGCACGCGGTCCGCACCGCGCTGGACCGCTGGGAGCCGCGCATCACGGTCGAGGACCTGGGCTTCGCCACCGACAGCGAGCGCGAGGGCGTCCTCTACATCGACGTCCGCTACCGCCTGCGGGCCACCAACGAGCCCCGCAACCTGGTCTTCCCCTTTTACACCCTGCCCCAGGAGCCCGTCCCGGCCGCGGCGGGTGGGACGTCGTGACGGCGGAACCCGGGCTCCCCGTGCCCGATCTGGACGACTGGCCGTTCCAGGCGATGGTCGACGCGGCCAAGCGCGCCCTGCCCGGCCGGGCTCCGCACTGGACCGACCACAACGTGTCCGACCCGGGCGTCACCCTGCTGGAGTCCTGCGCGGCCCGGGTGGACACCCTGCTCTACCGGGTCGGTCGGACGACCCCGGGCCAGCGGATGCGGCTGCTGCGGCTGATGGGGATCCGTCCGGCGCCCGCGACTCCGGCCCGTTACGCCGTCCGGCTGTGCTCCCGCGGCGCCCGGACGACGGTGCCGGCCGGCACCCCGCTGACCGTCCCCGGCCGCGGCGCCCTCGTGCTGACCACCGTCCGCCAGGTCACCGTGCCCGCGGCCGACGAGGGGGTGTCGGTGGAGGCGGTGGAGGTGCCGGAGCGGATCAGTGATGAACTCGGAGTCTCCGACGGGACGTCGGGGCAGCGGTTCGCCACCGGTAGGCGGCCGTGGAGCGGACCGGGGGACAGCCCGCCGTACTCGCCGCTGGAGGAGCTCACGGTCGGAGGGAGCGTCTGGCCGGCGGTGGGCGGCTTCGCCCGCACCCGGCCCGATGAGGCGTGCTACCTGTGGGACGAGACCGCGGCCGAGGTGGTGTTCGCCCCCCGGATGCCCCTGAAGGACGGACCGCGGCAGGCCGGAGCGGTACCGGGGAAGGGGGAGGCCGTCCGCGCCCGGTACACCGCCTACCGGGGGGCTCGGGGCCATGTGCCGGTCGGCACCGTGCTGTTGCTGCCGGCGCAGCTGTGCCCGGCGATGACCGCCGTCGTGGCGGCGGTTGTCGCCGACGGGCAGGACGCGCAGGGCTGGCGGCAGGCGGTGGACCTCGCCGGCCTCCAACTGGCCCCGCTGCAAAGGGCCGTGACGGTGTCCGACCACGAGCGGCTGCTGGCGGAGCGGGCGGGACTGGTGGTTCGCTGCCGGGCGACCGCCACCGTCCGGCCGGCGGGCTCCCGGGTCCCCGAGGCGCTGGTGCCCCCCAGGCGGCCGGACACCGTGACGGCGTGCGCCGTCGCCGCGGTCGATCCCACGTACGCCGTGCACTACACCGCCGACGCGCAGGGCGTCCACTGGACCAGGGTGCCGCTGGACCCGGTCTTCCATCCGGGCCCGATCCTGCCGCTGCCTCCTCCGCCCGCGCCCCGGCCGGGGGACGAGGACACGCCGCCGGAGTTCGCCCTGAAGCAGCTCGACGCCGTACTGTTCCTCGCCCCGGACATCCCCCGCCTGTGGTTCTCCGCCGACAAATGCGGGTGGACCGGCGGAGCCTCGCAGCCGATCGGCACGGTCTTCCCCGGGCTTCCCACCGAGTTCACCACCGGGGTGCACGCGGTGACCGCGACGGCCCTGCCCGGCGGCGGGTTCCGGATCTTCCTCTTCCGCGGCGACTCCTTCCACCACCGCTGCTACACGTACGCGAACCAGGTCCTGACCCCGACGCCGGAGCGCGGTGTGCAGTCGCTGATCGCCGAGGCGTTCCCCCAGCTCCCGCCCCGCCTGACCCGGGACCCGAAACCCGTGGTCGGCATCGGCGGAGTCTTCTACTTCATGCAGGGCCCCCGCACCGAGGCCACCGCCTGGCGCAGCGAGAACGCCGCGCTGCGCGTCCTGGTGACCGGCACCCTGCCCGCTCCCGCGGACCACGCGTTGACGGACCGGGAACTCGCCGCGGGGGACGAGGTCGAACAGGCCCGCGCCGTCCTGGAGGGGGTGCGGCTGCTGGGTGAGCGGATCAGGGTGGGCCCGCCGGACTACACCGACTTCTCGGTGACCGTCGTCGTCCGCCCCTGGGACGCCACACCCGCCGGACAGGAGGCGGCCGAGCGGGCGGTGCGCAAGGCGCTGTTCCGTTTCTTCCACCCCACGGCCGGGGGCGCCGACGGCAGCGGCTGGCCGTGGGGACGGCTGGTCCAGACCGGCGACGTGTACACCGCACTGGCGGCCGTCGCGGAGGTCCGTGAGGTGGCCGACGCCGCCGTGGAGGACAAGGACGGCGCTGTGCGACCCGTCATCGGCGTGCCGGACAGCGGGCTGGTCCATCTGACCGCCGTCGACTGCACGGTCGCCGACGAGCAGAACGGAGGCAGCCGGTGAGCGAACAGCCCGTCGCCCGGGCCGGGGCATCGGCGCCCCGCCCGCTCGCACTTCCGTCGGTCTACGCCGACGACACGGTGGTCCAGGCGTTCGCCGGCGGCGTGGGCGCGGCGCTGGCGCCCACCGAGTACCTCCTCGACCGCCTGGAGGACGTCTTCGACCCGTGGCTGTCGCCGCCGGACTGCCTGCCCTGGCTGGTCCGGATCACCGGCGCGCGGGTCGAGGCGGACTGGGACGAGGTCCGGCGCAGGACCGCCGTCGCCCTCGCCCCGTGGCTGGACGCCCGCCGCGGCACCCTGCGGGCGCTGCTGCGGGAGGCCGAGGAGATCTACGACTGGCATCTGTCGGTGGACGACCCCGGGGGCGTGTTCACGGGTACGGAAGTCCCGCCGGCCGCCGCCGCGGTCACCGTCACCCTGACCGCCGGCAGCACGCAGAACCAGAGCGCGTTGACGGCCCGGCTCACCCGTCTGGTGGAGGCCCACTGCCCCGCGCACATCCCGTTCCGCGCCGTGGTGGTCGGCTCATGACGGCATGGCAGCCCCCGGCGGGGAGCACCGGAGACCCGGGGAGGGGCACGCCGCTGCCGTACGACCCCGGGACACGGGAAGAGACCACGGGCGCCGCGGCCACCGCCGTCCGGGCCGCCCTGCCGGCCTGGACGGGACAGGACCGCGGCGAGCCGGGGTACGCACTCCTGGAGTCCTGCGCGGACATGGCCCAGGCCCTGCGCGACCGGTTGAACCTGGCCCCCGACCAGCGCCGGGCCCGGATGCTGCGTCTGCTCGGACCCCGCCCGCTTCCGGCCGTCCCGGCCCGCGCGGAGGTGCAGTTCCGGCTCTCCGCCCCCGCCCCGGAACCGGTGGTGATCCCGGCCGGGACCGAGGTGGCGACCCGGCCGGCGGGGGGAGGCGAGCCGGTGGTGTTCAGCACCCTGGAGGACGGGGTGCTCAACCCGTGTGTGCTGCTGACAGCCGGCGTCTTCGGGGAACAGGCCGCCGGGGACGGGGTCGTCGAGGGCGTCCTGATCGCGCTGGACCCGAGCAGACAGGACCGGTTCGATCTGGCCGGTACCCCGTTCGGTGGGCCGCCCCTCAACCTCAACCTCCCCTACTTCGGTGACTGGCCGTTCTGCACGGACCCCGAACCGGTCCGGGAGGCCCGTCTCCCGGACCTTCGCGACTCGGGGTTCCAGCCGCCCTACCTGCTGGGAGTGCTGTCCGGGGCCGTGCCCGGCACCCGCATCACCCTGGAACTGACCCCGGATCCGCAGGTCCACCTCGTGGACGTGGATCTGTCCGACGGGGTGTGGGAGGCCTGGCAGGGAGACCGCTGGGCCCCGTGCCGGGTCGTGGCACAGGACACCGGCCCCCAGGGCGAGGCGCGGTTCACCCTGGAAATGCCGCCGACGCACGCCCCCGCCCTCCTGGTGGCGCACGCGGCCCCGGTGGACCGGATCCTCCCGGAGGACGGGGCCGGCGCCGTGTGGCGGCTGGCCGACGTCGGTCTGCTCCGCTACCTGCGGCCCCTGGTGTACCCGCTGAAGAGCGTGGTGCTCCGACCGGTCCTCACCACGCTGCTGGCCGCCGTCCAGGGCAGCACGGTGGTGGACGAGGCCTTGGGAACCGCCACCGGCGTGGCCGGTGAGCGGCTGTGCTTCGCGCGGCCGCCGACGCTCCACCCCACCGAACCCTTGGTGATCGAGGCGGAACGCGACGGGCACCGCCGGACCTGGACCTGGGTCGCCTCGCTCGCCGATTCCGGCCCCGAGGATTGGCACTTCACCCTCGTGCCCGGTACCGGACAGGCCGTCTTCTCCGTCGACACGCCCGGAGAACGGGGCCCGCGCCGGCACGGTGCGCCACTGCCCGCCGGCGCCCTGGTGCGCGCACCCCGGTACCGCACCGGAGGCGGAGCCGTGGGGAACGTCGCCGCCCGCACCGTCACCGCGCTGCGCAAGCCCCTGCCGTACATCTGCGCGGTGACCAATCCGGCCCCCGCCACCGGTGGCACCGAGGCCGAGTCCCTCCAGGACTGTGCCGTCCGGCGCCCGCTCGGCTCGCCGGTCCCCGAGCGGGCGGTCGTCCCCGGCGACTACGAGGACCGGGCGCTCGCCGCTTCGGCGGGCATGGCCCGCGTCCACCACGTCCGTCCGGCGGGCGACGACGCGTTGGACCCCGCCCACCTCTACCGGCTGTCCGACCCCGCGAAGCTCAGGGTCCGCTTCACCCTCGACGCGGGAACCGACAGCGTCGCCGCGGGCACCGAGGTCGCCACGGCCGACGGCATCGTGTTCACCACCACCGGCAAGGCCGAGCGGGCCGCCGGCCTCAAGGCCGGTCTGGCAGCCCTGCGGCTGGACCCCTTGGCGACGGGCGCCACGGACCCGCTGGCGGTGACCGGCTCCTACCAGGCGAACGGGCCGGTGGGTGGCGAGTTCCGGTCGGGCGGCCGCCTGGTGCTGGTCCTGGTGCACCTGCCGCCCGGCGAACCGCTGAAGGAGCTAACCCTGCGGGTCCGGCCCCGGGACCAGGACCGCACCGTCAAGGCCGCGGACCGGATGGCGCTGTCGGTGTTCCTGCCCCGCACCGGCACCGCGTGGTGGACCCCCGACACGCCCGCGGCCTACGCCTGTGACGTCCCGGAAGCCCTCCCCGGCGACGCGACGGTGCTGGCACACCCGATCCACCTGTCCTCGTCGCCGGACTGGCGACCGGACACCCACCCCCTGGCCACCCGGGCCGGGGACGCCGTACCCCGCCACGGGAACTGCCCCGATGACGCGGGGTCATGGCTGGTCCTCCAGATCGACGACCCCCTGGGCAAACCGGCGACCACGTACACGGTGACGGCCGACACCGGGACCACCGCGGAGGTCGAGGCCTCGCAGTACCGTACCGAGAAGGCCGGGTCCCGCCCGGCCGTGCACAAGCCGGGGCAGTACTACGACGGTGTGCTGAAAGGTGCGCTCTGCGATCCCCTGCCGACGGTCACGGTGGACGGGAAGCCCTGGACCACGGTCCCGTCGTTCACCGGAAGGGGCGCGCAGGACACCGTGGTGGTGGTCAACCCCAGCAGCGGCCGCATCCACTTCGGCCCCTCCGTGCCGGACCCGAACAACGTTCAGCGGCAGTACGGCGCGGTACCGGCGGAGGGTGTTCTCGTCTCGGCGGCCGACTACCGCACGACCCTCGGTTCCAAGGGCAACGGCGTCAAGGCGGGCACCGTGAACCGGCTGCCCCACCCGGTGGCCGGCGTGGCCGGGGTCACCAGCACCACCGAATCCGCCGGGGGCGTCGACGGCTACACCGACACCAGCGGCGGAACCCTCCAGGCCGGGGTGCACCTGCGCTGCATCCCCTTCGTCACCCCGGACCGGCGCGGCTGGTTCCCCTTCCACATGCTGACTCCCTCCCAGGACTCCTACGACACCCTCCGCCGCGCCCTGCACGCCCGCCAGCCCCCGGGAGTTCCGGTGTGGCTGAGCCCCCCGGGCTACCGCGGCGTCCAGGTCCTGGCCCGGGTGGTGCCGACCGACTACCTCACCGACCGCGACCGCGCCCTGCTCGGCGAGGCCGCGGAACGCGCGCTCTACCGGTGGTTCGACCCCGTCCGCGGCGGCCCGCAGGGAGCCGGATGGCCGCTGGGCCGCCACGCGTACGCCGGGGAGGTGCACCACGTCCTGGAGGACGTCCCCGGCGTGGGCCGGGCCGACATCGTGCGGCTCTTCGAGGTCCGCCCGCCGACCAGCGCCAACGCGGCGGAGGTGGACGTCGTCGACTGCGGCCCCGAGGAGACCGTCTACTCGACCGGCCACCACGTCACCGTCGCCGAAACCCCCTGACCCTCCCTTCGGCCCGCCGGCAATGAATCAGAAAGGCCGCGATCCACCGATGCAACCACCTTCCGACCCGGACCGGACCGACGGGACCGACGTGCACGCCGTTCCCGGGAAGCTCCTCGCCGTGGACTGGGCCTCCGACACCCTGATCGTGGCGGCCCCGGACCCGCAGACGGGCCTCCCCACCGTCGCCACGGCGAAGACCGGTATCAACCCCCGGGCGGTCGCCGTGGGCGCCGGGAGCGCCGTCGCCCACACCGCCAACCACGCCGCGCCCACGGCGGCTCTGTCCTGCGTCCCGCTCGACAAACCCTCCGACGCCAAGTCCTACGGGGCCGCCCGAGGCGCCTGCGCGGTGCTGGCGGACCTCCACGACGACCACGTGTGCCTGGCGTCCTCGGGAGACCGCCTCGTCCAGGTGTTCCACGCCCGGGACACCGCGCCCACCGGCCACGTCACGGTGCCCGGCCGGCCGTTCGCCCTGGCGGCCGGCCGCAGCGGTGCCACCCGCGTCGGGGTGGCGCTCACCGAACCCGACAGCGCGGGCAGGCCGCTCGTCGTGATCGACCTCACCGACCCCGCGCAGCCCGCCCTGCTCCCGCTGCAGGACACCGTGCCCGGGACGGTGCGGGACCTGACGGCCTCGCCGGACGGGAAGTTCCTCTACGCCGTGAGCCGGCTCGACGACGGCTCCGGGAGCCTGACCGTCGTGGACCCGGCGGGTACCCCGCGCGTCATCCGAACGGTCCCGATGGAGGCCGACCCCGTGTCGGTTGCCGTCAGCCGGAACGGCCGTACGCTGGGCGTCGTCTGCCAGGGGTCCGCCTGCCTCTGGGCGGCCGCGCTGGACACGGGCACCGGGCTGCCCGGCGCACCCGTCGTCCTGCCCGTGGTGCTGAGGCCCTCAGCCTTGGCCCTGTCCTCGGACGGTGGTCTCGCCTGCGTCACCAGCCGCACCACCGGGCGGGTCAGCACCCTCCTCCTCGACCTCGCCGACCCCACCCGTCCGGCCGGCGGCAACCGGCGCGACCTCGCCGGCGGCGCGACACCGAGCCACGTCGCCTTCGCCACCGACGGCGCCCACGCCTACCTGACCGACCAGGGGAACCTGCTCACCCTGCGCACCGGGCCGGCCCAGGACGGCACCATCGACACCGGCAAGGACTCGCGGCCGGTGGCCGCCGCCGTCACACCGGACCACACGTGGCTCTGCACCGCCGACTCGGCGTCCAACCACGTCACGGTCACCGAGCTGGCCAAGGAAGGCCCCGCGAAACCCCTCACCCTCGTACCGGCCACGCTCCGACCCTGGGGGATCGCCACCGGCGCCGTCCCCGGCGGCGAACCGTTCGCCTGCGTGACGAGCCCCGACACCGGCACCTTCGCCACCCTCGTCCCGGAAACGGGCCACCGGCTCGGCGACACGGACCACGTCACCACCCATGTGATCGCCCTGCCCCAGGGGACCGAGCCCCGCGGGGTCGCCGTCACCCCGGACGGCCGGCACGCCCTGGTCGCGGACTCCCGCACCGGCCCGACGGCGAAGGACCTGCTGGTCATCGACCTCGCCAGCGGCTCCACCACCATTCCCAAGCCCGTCACCGGCTGCACCAGGCCGGTCGGTGTCGCGGTCGCCGACGACGGCAACACCCTGTACGTCTCCGACTGCCCCGAGGGGATGGGGTGGGGCGACGACTGGGGCCGCATCAGCGTGCTGCGCCGATCGGGCGAGGCCTGGACCCTGGACGAGGGCGCGTCCATCACCAAGGACAGCACCCACCTGCAGGGCCCGCACGAGGTCGCCGTCCACCGCAGCGGCAAGGTGACCACGCTGTACGCCACCAACTACTCCGAGGCCGGGGGCACTCATCCGGCCGCCGACCGCACCGTCTCGGTCTTCACCCGGAGCGACGGCGACACCTGGACGCACCACTACCTCAAGGGCAAGGACGCCAAGAGGGCGGTGAGCCAGCCGCACGGGATCGCGGTGTCGCCGGACGGGCAGCGGCTGTACGTGTCGAGCAGTAAGACGGGCACGGTGGCCCAGTTCAGCCTGGACGGCGAGTCGTCGGTCCTGGAGTGCTGGTTGGAGACGTCGAAACAGGAGGACAACTGGGCATCGCTGGCCCTCTCCGCGGACGGCACCTACCTCTACGCCACCTCGCAGAACACCGACCAGGTGTACGGCATCGCCGTACCGCAGGCGGCGGACGCCCAGATGACAGCCCTGGACAACCTGGAGAAGGTGACAGCACCGCGAGCAGTGGCGGCCTCCGGCAGCGGCACCCTGCACATCGCCACCCGCCCGTCCGGCGGGACCCCGCAACTGTTCACCGTCACCCTCGACCCCGACAACCGGCTGAAAGCACTTCACGCCGTCCCGGACGAGGAGCCGCTCGCCGAAGGCGGGTGCAACGGCGTGGCCGCCCTTTCCGCGGACGGACCCGTCTTCCTGACGGACGACACACCGGGCACGGTGGAGGTCCGCGGTACCCAGGTGAGGCAGCTGCCGCTGGGGGACGCCGAATCCCGGCTGTGGGACGTCACCTGCACTCCGGACGGGCGGTACGCGTGCGTCACCGACCGGAACGCGAGCAAGCCCGCCGTGCACACGGTGCGACTCGCCGACCCGTGGCCGGTGACGGCCGTGACGGTTCCGGCCGACCCGATGGGTGTCACCTGCTCCCCGGACGGCCTGCACGCCTACGTCGCCTGCCACCAGAGTAAAAGCATCAGCGTGCTGCGCCGCCCCCCGGTGCTGCCCGACGTCCCGCCTGTGCCCCTCACTCCGCCGGAGGCTCCCAAGGCCGCCGCGGCCCACCCGGACGGCGAGCACCTCTACCGGGTGTGCGGCGACGACGTCATCCCGGTCCGGCTGTCCGGCACCGACGACGGACAGAAGCTGTCCGTTCCCGGCGCGTGCGCCCTGGCGACCCGCGCCGGCGGGAAGTTCGGGTACGTCCTCAGTGCCGGAGCCCAACCGACGGTGCGGGCCCTGGACCTCTCCACCCCGAACGCACCGAAACCCACCGGAGCGCCGCTGGACCTGGGCACGGGAGCGACACCGACGGCGTTCGCCCTGAACCCGTCGCCGCCCCACCGGGCCTACGCGGCCGGCAGCACGGCCGGT
Source organism: Kitasatospora sp. NPDC041917 (assembly GCF_055589745.1). Taxonomy (NCBI): domain Bacteria; kingdom Bacillati; phylum Actinomycetota; class Actinomycetes; order Kitasatosporales; family Streptomycetaceae; genus Kitasatospora; species Kitasatospora sp. NPDC041917. Next base: position 69,188 of record NZ_JBVJBI010000015.1, read on the forward strand.
GGAACCGGCGTCCTGTGGGTCCTGGACCTCACCGCGGCCGACAGACCGGCACTGCTCACCACCGTTCCCGTCGGTGTTCCGGTCACCGCCCTGGCCCTGCTCCCGGGCAGCCCCGGGCACCTGTACCTGCTGGCCCCGGCCGGTGCGTCGGGCAGCGCTCTGCATGTGTGGGAACTCCCCGCCGACGATCCGTCGACAGTGGTCGAACGTTCCCGGGCCCGGCTCGACCTGGGGGGCCGTCCGCGCTCGATGGCCCTGCACCCCGGCGGTGGTCACGCCTACGTCAGCACCGAGGACCACCGGGTGCACCTGGTCGACCTGACCGATCCCGGCGCTCCGGCCCCGGTCGGCAGCATCGACGTCACGGAAGCCGGCGTGCTGGCCGCGAGGCCGGACGGGAACGGAGCATGGCTCGTCCGGAGCGCCGAGGTCACCGGAGTGGGACTCGGCGCGCCGGCGGCGGCCGGTGCCCCCTGGACCGGGCTGACCGCACCGCAGAACCTCGCCGTGACCGCGGACGGCAGCCGGGTCCTGGTGACCGGCGAGAACAGCGGGGTCCTGCACATCGTCGACGCCGCCACCGGCCGGTTCCGTCGGTCCGTGTCGAGCGGCGCCGGCCTCGCCGGTGTCGCCGCGCACCCCGACCCCGCGAAGGAACGGGCCTACGTCGCCGACACCGGGAACGGCCGGCTGGTGATCGTCGACACCGCCGCCCCGAGGCGGACCGGCAGCCAACCGGTCGGCCTCGACGTCCGGCAGATCATCTGCGAGTGACCGAACGGTCAGTCGACGGTGATGTCCTCGTAGGTGATCGTCACCTGCTCGGTGGCGGGCCCCGACTCGGCGGCACCCAGCGTCGGCCCGGTCCACCGTGACGCCCACGCGTTCGCCAGGTGGATGCGTCTGACCGTGTTCCGCTTCGCATCCATCAGCGAGACGGTGACGTTCTGCCGGGCACTGTCGAGATCGGCGTTGACCAGCGTCGCCTTGATCCAGTCCGTGAACGCCTTGCTCTTGTCCATGCCCCTGGTCACGGTGATCTCCCCGCTGCGCCGGGCACCGGGTTGCTTGCGCACCACCAGCTGCCCCGTCGCGGAGACCTGGCGCACCTCCACCACGTCCTGCTCCAGGGTCAGCCCGGACACGTCCTGGACCGTCTCCACCTGGAACTTGCCGAGCTCGATGGCGAAGGCGTTGGCACTGAACGAGTCACCTGTCAGCATCGTGATCCACTCCTCTCCTCGGTTTGCGGGTCAGCTGGTCTGGGCCGGCTGGCCGGTGATCTGCGTGATGGTGAAGTGGACGAACTCCGCCGGCCGTACAGGAGCGACGCCGACCGCGCAGATCACCTTGCCCGCGTCGATCGTGTCGGGCGTGTTGTTGGTGTCGTCGCAGGTGACGTAGAAGGCCTCCGCCGGGGTACGGCCGAGCAGGGCGCCCTGCCGCCACTGGTCGGTGAGGAAGCTGGTGACGGCATGTCGGAGGCTGGCCCACAACCGCTGGTCATTGGGTTCGAACACGGCCCAGGTGGACGACTGCTTGATGGACTCGGCGAGGAAGCAGACCAGGCGCCGTACGTTCAGGTAGCGCCAGTCGCGGGTCCTGGAGCGGGTACGCGCCCCCCACACCAGCAGCCCCTGCCCGGGCAGGACCCGCATGCAGTTCAGCCCCAGCTCGTTGAGCTCGCCGTGCTGCGCGTCGCTCAGCAGAGTGGGGAGTTCCAGCACGCCCCGGAGGTTCTGGTTGGCCGGAGCCTTGAACACCCCGCGCTCCGCGTCGGTCCGTGCCCAGACTCCGGCGATGTGCCCGCACGGCGGAACGGTCGAGCGCTCGCCGTTCAGGTCGAGGACGGTCAGCCAGGGGTAGTAGACGGCGGTGAACTCGGCGTCGGTCGTGTCCTGCGACGGGAGGAGACCGAGGAAGGTCTTCACCTGTTCGCTGTTCAGGTCGCGGGGCGGCTCCACCACGGCGACCCGGTTGCGCATGTCGGAGCAGTGGGCCACCACCAGGCCGACCAGCTCCGCGAACTTGTCGTGTGCGCCTTGGGCGCCGATCCACAGATCCGGGGCGGCGACCATCGAGACGTCGTGCAGGGTACGCAGCCCGGCCAGCCCGGTTCTCTTCAGATCATCGCCATTGAGCGCAGCCTTGAAGTCACCCTCGCGGCTGAGGGGGACGATGTAGCAGGCTGTTCCGCCGTTGGCGAAGAATCCGTACACCGCGTCCGGCAGGAACGACGGTCGGGCCTGCATGATCGCCCAGTATTCCTCCTGGATCTCGTCCTCGTGCTTCTTGGCCGCCACGAACGCCTTGACCGCGTCGTCCCAGCACAGATAGGCCTCAAGGGACTTGGTGAGCTTCGTGATGGAGTCGGAGACCACCTTCTTGTCCACCTCGGTGAGCTTGTCACCGTTCTTCTGCTTGTTCTGGACGGCGAGGAGCTTGTCGAATTCGGGTTCGGTGAGCTCCTTCGGCACGGCCAGACTCTTGAATTTCTCCTGGGCGTCCTGCCGCGACTGGTCGAGCTTCTCGCGGTATTCCGTGCTCTTCTTGAGCTCTTTCTCCAGGGCGTCCAGCGTCACCCCCGGTTGGTGGTGGAACAGGTCGATGAATTCGGTCCAGCTCCGTACCAGCCGTGGTGTCGCGGGATCATCCGGGGTCTTCACGGTGAAGCCGAGGAACGCCGGGGTGGAGGTTCCCACGCCGGTGATCGTGTGAATGCCGCTGGAGAGTTCGTCGATGTAGACACCAGGGGCCAGGGGATTCGGGGACATGGGCGTCACACCCTTGTGGCTCGGGCCGTCCGGCAGCGGGCGGCCGATCGGTCAGGTCACCCGAACCGGCGGAACGAGGGTTCCGTCGCGCGCAGGTCGTTGTGTGCGGCGCGGTCACGCACATGCGCCCAGCGAACCATTCGTGCACCATCGGAATGTCGCGACATGAGGACAGGTCGCCCGGAGGCACCACAGCCGGGACACGGGTGGGCGGGTCGGTGGCCGTAGCCGTCGCCGGGCGTCGCCTCGTCCCGCCCTCCCGATGGGGCAACGGATCAGCAGGAGGTCGTATGAACGCCGACAGCACGTCGCCGAACCACAGCGTCGTCGAGGCATGGGTGGCAGAGGTGGAGCCGGACGGCGGAAGCCGGGTCAGGCTCCGGTTCCCGGCGTCCGGCCGTGCGGAGCCCGGCGGTTGGTGCCAGGTCCTGGGAACGGCCGCGGAGCCGTTCCTCGCCCTGGGGGACCGGGTGCTGGCCGCGTTCGTCCAGGGTGACCCGGACCGCGCGGTGGTGCTGGGCCGCCTGCCCGGCGGGGAGAACGGGACGGACGCGGAAGCAGGCGAAGTCGGCCGACGGGTGATCCGCTCCGGGCACGGCCATGAAGTGGTGCTGGACGACCCCTCGTCCTCGGCGGCCGTCACGATCAGGTCGGCCGCCGGGCACGTGGTGGACCTGGACGAGGAAGGGTCCACCCTCCGGATCGCGCTGGCCCCGGGCGGTGCCGTCACTCTGGTGGGGAAGGGGGACTACGAGGTCACGTCATCGACGAAGATCTTCCTGAAGGCGCCGGAGGTGACGGTGGACTCGCCCGCCATCAACCTCGGCGGCGACGCCACCGCCCAGCCGCTGCTCCTGGGCCAGGCGATGTTCGCCGCGTTCAACGCGCACACCCACGCGACCGCCGGCCCCGGAACGCCGTCGCCGCCGGTGCCGCTGCTCACCCCCGCTGTCTTCGCCAAGAAGGCCCGCACCGCCTAGACGGGAGGCGGGGGTGGGGGTGGGGGAGGGGGAGGGGCGCTCGCCGGCGGTGCGGAGGGGGCCGGTTCCGGTGCCGGGGTCGCACCGAATTCGCGGTTGAGAGTTTCCATGATGGACTCGGCCCAGCTCCGGGAGACCTGAGAGGTGCCCTCCTTCTTTTTGAGGATGTTGCTCACGAAGAACTGCGAGGAATTGGACGAGCGCGAGGTCCAGTTGAAGGACTTGACCAAGCCGTCTTCTCCTTGGGCCACGGAGAACCCCACACAGTCCTCCTGTTGCAGGCCGATGATCTCGGCGAGCTGGGTGTGGCTCGGGGTCCCGGTGGGGGGTCGGGACGGGCCGGCGGCGATCCGCTCCGCCACCGTCCGTTCCTCCACCCGGGCCTGGTCGGCAGCTCGGTTGACGGCCTGCGCTCCCCGGCCGCCGCCGGCGGTGTGCACGACGGGCATGGCGCGGTAGTCGGCGATTCCGCCGATCGGGAAAGGGGTCGACCTCCCGGCCGGCTTCAGCGGTACCAGATGGATGGTGCGGGTGGGAAGGTGCACCAGTCCGGTGAAGGAGTTGTCGGGCGCGCCGTCTTCCCAGATGCGGCGGCTGACGGGGTCGATCCGCAGCGCGTGAGGGGGTGGCAGGCGCGGCTGTGTGAGGATCCGTTCGTCCGGCGTCCAGTTGGGATTGAGTCGGGCGTTCGGGGCCTCGGTGACTCCGTGGACGGTCAGGAGTTCCGCGATCCTCCGGTCGATCGCCGCGGCCAGTTCGGTGCCCGTCCCGGCGGAAAGACGCGCGGTGCGCAGTTGGGGAAGCGTCGCGTAGGCGAGGAACAGGTCCGGGCGCACGGGGCCGGGACGCCGGAACGTCGTCGTCGCGAGGTCGAGTGCGGGGCTGGGCTGCCTGCCAGCCGGTCCGGCGACGGGGCCGGTCGAGCCCGGGAGGCTTCTTCGGCGCGGAGGGTGGTGCGGCACTGCGGTCTCCTCCGTGTCAGACGTTGCAGGCGACAACTCGCCAGGTGACGAGCTTCACCGAGAGCCACTGATTGAAGTACCGGACCGCATCGCCGGGTCGGGCGAACCCTTGCGTGCCTTTCTTGGGCTTGGCTTTCACCCACGGCGCCAGGGTGGCGGTTTTCGCCAACCCGTAGGACATCACCCCGTCCTCGGGCTTCGCATGGACGCCGGTGTAGGAGAAGAGGTCGTCCTCCAGTGACACGGAAGGATCGATGGCGAACTCGACCAGGTACCCAGGCTTACCGAGATACCGCTCCGCGTACTGCCGCGTGGGGGACAGCCCCTGGTAGCCCTTCTCCTGCACCGGCATCTGATCCGTCCGCTCCAGATGGCGGAACTCCTCTTCCGTCATGGCTCGGTAGAAGCATGTTCGGTCGGTGCGGGACGGTGCCGAGTACTGGCTGAAAGCGGCACCCTTTCCGGTTTCCCGGGAGAAGGCGAGGAGGCCGCCCCGTCGGGACACCTCCCGTCCCGTCCTGTGGGCGGGCGGTTGCTGGGACCGGTTGTCGTTCAGGGGTCCGGCTTTCTTCGGGTGTGCGTACACGGGGAACTCCGGTCAGTCGGGGCCGGGGAGGGTGAACTTCTGCTCGTCGACGTAGCGGTTCAGCTTGTGGTGTTCGATCCGTACGGCGTCCAGCAGGTCGGCGGTGCCGATGGGCCGGCCGTCGTGGGCCGCGCGATAGGCGGCGGTGGTGGCGCAGCAGCGGATGTCCCCACCGGTCAGCTCGAACCTGCGGGCGAGCAGGGTGAGGTCGAGGCCGTCGGTGCGTGGCGCGGACGGCCCGAGGCAGGCGTCCCAGAGGGCGCGGCGTCCCTCCTCGTCCGGGAGGGGGAAGGGGATGACGAAGTCGAAACGGCGCAGGTAGGCGCTGTCGATGTTGGCGTGGAGGTTCGAGGTGAGGAGGGTGACCCCGTCGAAGGCCTCCAGACGCTGGAGCAGGTAGGCGGTGGTGGCGTTCGCGTGGCGGTCGTGGGCGTCGCGGACGGCGGTGCGGGTGCTGAACACGGCGTCGGCCTCGTCGAAGAGGAGGATCCCGTTGAGGCCTTCCGCCTCGGCGAAGAGGTTCTCCAGGTGCTTCTCGGTGTCGCCGATGTACTTGCTCATGACGGTGGAGAGGTCCACCACGTGCAGGTCGAAGCCGAGGTCGGCGGCGACCACTTCGGCCGCGAGGGTCTTTCCGGTGCCGGAGGGGCCGGTGAACAGGGCGCTCACACCGTGTCCGCGGGCGGCTCCCGGGCGCAGGCCCCATTCGCCCAGCACCCGGTCGCGGTGGCGCACCCGGTTGGCGAGGGCCCGCAGGCTGCCGGCGGTCGGGTCCGGGAGCACCAGGTCCGCCCATCGCGCGGCGGGATCCACCCGGCGTGCGAGGCGGGTCAGGGCACCGCCGCGGTGCAGGCGGGCCGCGGCGGCCAGGTCCCCCGGGGCCGGGGCGCGGTCCATGGAGTGGGCCTGGCGGCGGGCGGTGGCCACGACGGCGGGGACCAGGTGCGGCGCCAGCCGGTAGGAGGCCATGAGGCCGGCCACGCGGTCCGGGTCCAGGCCCGGCAGGCCGGCCAGTTCGGCGCGCCAGAGTGCGGCCCGTTCGGTGGCCGTGGTCGCGGGGCAGTCCAGGAACACCGGGGCGAGGCGGGTCGGTGCGGTGTCCCCGGGGTTCGTGCCGGTCAGGACCAGAGGGAGCACGCCCGCGGCTTCGGCGAGGCGCGACCACAGCTCCGGCGCGCGGTCGTGGTCGTGGTCGGCCGTGGTCGAGGGCGGCAGGACGACCAGCAGGACGGCCTCGCGCAGCCGGGCTTCCAGGACGGTCGCGGCCAGGAGGGCGTCCGCGTCGGAATGGGCGCCGAGGCCGTCCCAGTCCAGACGCAGGACCGGGTGGCCGAGTGCGTGCGCTGCCGCGGCGGCGACCGTCTCGGCTTCTCCGCCGGCGTGCCCGGGTCGGTGGCGGAGGTGGACGGGCCGCCTTTCGGGCGCGCCCAGGACCGCCGCGAGGCGGTCGGCGGCCGCCCGGACCGGGCCCGGCAGCGGTGGTGGCGTCGGGAGGGAGGTCAGGAACGGGCGCAGCCGACGGGGGAACGCGTCGTGGCCGAGGAGGTGGTCGGCGACCCGGTCGGGAACGCACAGGGCCCTGGACAGGAAGGGGCGGCCGGAGTCCTCCACGGCCAGCAGCCCGCCGGAGCGTAACGGCCCGGTGGGCGAGACGACTGCCCTCGCGGTGGTCGAGAGGGCGGGCACGCCGCTGAGGGTGAGGGCGAGGGCGACGGTCGCATGGGGAAGCGTCGGGTCGTCGTTGAGGCAGGCGTAGAGGTGTTCGAAGCGGCGGTCGAGGTCGGGGGCGAGAGCGATGAGGAACACCGACAGGTCGACGGGGCCCAGGCCGAAGGTGTGCGCGAGGCGGCGCAGCGGTGACGACCGGGTGGCGTGCTCGGCGGGCGATTCGAGCGTGGTGAAGGGCACCGCGTCCTCGTCGTCCGGTGGACCGGGGGAGCCCGTCGGCGTCGTGCGCGAGGAGAGGGCGTGGTGCACCCGCCGTTCCAGCGAGGCGAGCTGGTCCAGGAGGCAGGTTTGTCCGGTGACGCCCGCCGCGGGCAGGGGCCGAACCGGGGACTCGGCGGGCGGGGCCTCGAAGGACGGAGTGGCGGTCTGTGTCATGGCCGGCCCCCGGTGGGCACGGTGGTGTCGGCTGACGGCCCGTCGTCCGCCGGGCTGCCCGTCCCCTCCGGGTTCTCCACCCCGGGGTGGACGGTGACGACCGGGTCGTACCGCACCACCAGGACCTCCGTCGGTGGATCGTAGGCGGGCAGCGGAACGCTCACCGTGACGTGCAGGGAAGGGGAGAGCGCGTTGTCCACCGCGTTCCACAGCTCGGCGTGCGTACGGTCCCCGGCCCACGGCAGGCCGACGTGGAACGGGGCCGTGGAGTCGGAGTCGGCGGCACCGAGGTCGAGGGAGCGTACGTGGGTCAGGGCGGCGAAGAGCCGCCCCAGCAGCTTGTGGTGGTCCTGTGGGGCGCCGCCCCACGTGCTGATCAGATAGGACACCCGGGCGTAGCGGGGAGGATCCGACTCCAGGACGAATGGAAGGGGCCATCCGCCGGCGCGTACGCTGCCGGCCTGACGGCGTTCCAGGTCCTCGCACACGTCGTAGAGATAGACGTTCACGGTGTTCGCCGCTGCATGGGCACTCCAGGCGCGGGTGGGCACCGCGAAGTCGACGCGCACGCCCGGCAGCCGGTCGGTGATGACCTTCTCCAACGCCAGATCCACGAGGTTGAACACCGAGTTCCCTTCGTCCCGGGGGGCCGGGCGGCGCAGTCCGGCCGATCCGCAGCACCTGCAGTGTCCGGCCTGGGCGGCGGACACGCCCGGCAGGAGGTGGGGGAGTCCGCCCAACCGGCCCAGCGGGAACTGAAGCCAGGCCGGCAGGGCCCGGCGGCCGCCGGCTCAGGAGTCGATGCCCTCCCAGCCGCGGCGCGGCGCGCGCTCGGCCGGCTGCCCGGCGGGGCGGCTGCGGTAGACCAGGTACGGGCGGAACAGGTAGAACCACGGCGCGCTGAACATGTGCACCAGCCGGGTGTACGGCACCACGGCGATCACCAGCATGCCGAGCACGGCGTGGGCCTGGCAGGTGGTGGGGACGCCGGCCCACAGGCCGGTGTCGGGCCGCAGGGTGAACAGGCTGCGGGCCCAGGGGGCGATGGTGGAGCGGTAGTCGTAGCCCCCGCTCGGGCCGGAGTTGGTGAGTTTGCTGTACAGGCCGAGGCACATCTCGCCGAAGAGCAGCAGGTCGAGCTTGCCCTCCGGGGCCTCGTCGCGCCAGCGCACGTCGCGCGGACGGACCGACTCGGGGGCCTCGGCGGCGCGCAGACCGGAGTGGGTGCCGAGCAGGTGCCGGGAGAAGTACTCGGCGCCCTTCACGGAGGAACCGAACAGGTTGGAGCGCCACAGGGTGAGCACCCGCGGCCAGTTCCCGGGGGCGTCCGGGTCCTCGCCGGCGAACCGCAGCGTCCCGGCCCCGAGCTCCGCCACGGTGGAGGCCACCGGGTCCTCGGCGTCCCCGAGGTCCAGCGGGTTGCGGTCGAAGGTCGGGTAGGAGGGCATCCAGCCGGTGCGGGCGGCTTGGGCCAGGCAGTCGGCGGCGGTCATCCCCCGGAAGGCCCCGGAGCCCAGCGGGGAGGCGAGCACCTCGGCGCGGAAGTGGTCGTAGCGCCACTGGTCGGTGTGGAGGAAGAACCACCCGGTGCCGATGGCCTGCCGCGCGGGGCGGGCCCAGTCGGCGGCCCCGGCCAGCGTCGCCCAGCCGGTGGACGGGCGGCACTTCTCCTGCCCGACGTAGTGCGCCCAGCCGCCGCCGTCGCCGCCCTGACCGCCGCGACGGCGACGCGGGTGGACTGGCTGCGCCCACTCGGCCGGGTGCTGCTGTGGATCTCGGCGGGCGCCTGGCTGCTGACGGCGGCCGGCTTCCTCGCCGCCGCGTCACGGTGGCCCCGGGTGCGCCGCTTCCTGCGGCGCGTCCGCTGACGTTCACCCGGATTTCGCCGGGAGGACGGCACGCGCCCTTCCCGTGCCTGAGGTTCCGTCATATCGTCGTCCCCCGTCGACGGCGCCGGTGCGCCCGGTCACGGCCCGAGCCACCTCACCACAGCGGGGACGATCATGAAGAGTCTTGCGGCGCGTCTGCTCGCCCTGGCCGCGGCCCTGCCGGTGCTCGCCGTCCTGGCGGCGGGCCCCGGGGTCGCGGCGCCGGACGGCGGACCCGAGGCCCGACCGGCCGCGTCCTGGACCGGACCGCTGAGCACCCGCGGGCGCTACGTGGTGGACGCCGACGGTGAGCGCTTCAAGCTGAAGTCCGCCAACTGGGCCGGTGCGCAGGGCACCTGGCAGGGCAGCGGGAGCGCCGACGATCCGGCGAACAACCAGGCCGGGCAGGTGTCGCACAACATCCCGCTGGGCCTGGACCGGGTGCCGGTGGCCCGGCTGCTGGCCGACTTCCACGGGCTCGGCGTCAACAGCATCCGGCTGCCGTTCGCCAACGCGATGATCCACGACACCGTCCCCGTCCCGGACTCCGCCGTCGCCGCCAACCCCCAGCTGCGCGGCCGGACCCCGCTCCAGGTCTTCGACGCCGTGGTGGCCGCGCTCACCGCCGACGGCTTCGCGGTGATCCTCAACAACCACACCACGAGCTACCGCTTCTGCTGCGGCCTGGACGGCAACGAGCGCTGGAACAGCGGCCAGTCGACCGCGCAGTGGGAGGACGACTGGCTGTTCATGGTGAACCGCTACAAGGCCGACAAGCGGGTGGTCGGCGCCGACCTGCGCAACGAGGTCCGCCGGGACGTCTGGGACGACCCCAACTGGGGCCTCGGCGACGCCCACGACGAGTACGCCGCCTTCGAGGAGGCGGGCAACCGCATCCTCCAGGCCGACCCGGACCTGCTGGTCGTCATGGAGGGCATCAACTGGTACGGCGTCCCCGCCGCGGGGTTCAGCCACGGCCGCCCGATGCTCACCCCGGTGCGCAACCTCTCCAACACCCTGATCGACTCCGGCAAGCTGGTCTACTCCGCGCACTTCTACGCCTACACCGGCCCGGCCAACACCGGTGCGGGCAGCGGCCCGGGATCCACCGCCGACCCGCGCTACCAGGACTTCACCCCGGAGCAGCTCGCCCGGGTGGTGGACGACGAGGCGCTGTTCGTCACCGGGGCCGGGCAGCACTTCACCGCCCCGGTGTGGATCAGCGAGTTCGGCGCGGGCGGCCGGGGCTCGACCGACGCCAAGGAGCAGGCCTGGCTGCACGCGTTCACCGACATCCTGGTCCGCGAGGACGCCGACTTCGCCTTCTGGCCGCTGGTCGGCTGGGCCGACACCGCCGGCCGCCCGCTGGACACCTGGGCGCTGCTCTCCTACGGCCCCGACGGCAGGCGCACCGGCCTCACCGACCCCGGCGACTGGCGGGCCGCCGACTGGACGAGGCTGATCGACGCCCCGGCGGCGAGCGGCCCGGTGCCCGCGGTGACCCACTGGAACCTGCTCGCCCTCGACCACGGCGACCAGGACCTCTCCCGGCGGATGCTCGCCCGCGCGGACTGGAGCCCGGGCAACCGCAAGGGCAACTGCCCGGACGGCCAGCGGCTGACCGCCCTCGCCCGCGGCGACAGCCGGGCGCTGTGCACCGACGCGGGCGAACCGGCCGCCGGCAGCGGCGACTGGACCACCGTCACCGACGAGCGCTACGTCACCGGGGGCGACTGGGCGTCCGGCTACGACAAGCTCCAGTGCCCCGACCGCACCTTCGCGGTCGGCTACGGCGTGCACGGCAACGGCATGGCCGCCCTGCTGTGCGCACCCGCGGCCGCCCCGCTGCCGCTGAACGGCCGCACCCTCTGGTTCGACCGGGGCGACAACCGGCCCGCCACGGGCGGCTCGGTGGCGAGCGACTGGGCGCCGGGCCGCTACAAGGGCCAGTGCGCGGACGGCGAGTACCTGGCCGGTGTCGCCTCCACCTGGCAGCGCCTCCAGTACGGGGCCCCGGCCGCTCTGCTCTGCCGCCCGCTCGCCTGATCCGGAGCCGGCCCGGGGCGGTTCCGCGGCGTCACGCGGACCCGCCGGGGTAGCCCGGAGCGGCGCGCCCGGGCGGGGCACGGCCGGGCGAGGGCGCGGGGCCCGTCGGCGCCCCGTGGTCCGGTCGGCGGGCGGTACGACGATGACGAACGATCAGAAGGCCTCCCGGGACGGCATTCCCGCAGGCTGGACGCGTTCATGACGCCTTTGTCAGCGGGGTGGACGACCCTTGACGGCGGTGGGCATCTCTGCCAACCTCTCGGCAGGTCTGGACCAAGATCGGTCTTTTTCATCGGGGGAGAGGACCGGCTCCGAACCGGTCGTGCGCAGGGGGGATCTGCGGGCCGGGAGGGTCGAGGCCGGAGCGGCCCGTCGGCCGGCCGGGAGCCGGTCGGACGCCACCCGGAGGCCGGGCCGCCAGAGCATCCGCGGTGCCGGCCACGTCGGCGCCCGGCCACGGGGAACGCGCCATTCACCGACTGCCGAATCGAGCCGCACATGCCACACTCCCTCCCCCTGCCCGCCTCGCCCTTCCAGCGGGGCGTCTGGTTCACCGAGCGCCTCGGCCGGGCGCACGGGGTGTTCCACATGCCCGTCCTGCTCTCCTTCGACCGGGTCGACACCGAGGTCCTCGCCCGGGCCGTCTCGGCGGTGACGGCACGTCACCCCGCCCTGTCCCGGGTGTTCGTGGAACGCGACGGCAGCCTCGTGCTGGAGCCCGGCCCCGCCCCGGTCCTCGACGTGGTCGACGCCTCCGAGGAGTGCGTGCGGGGCCGGGAGAAGCGGCTGGCCGAGGACACGGCACGACCGTTCGACCTCCAGGCGGGCCCCTTGGCCCGGTTCACCCTCTACCGCGGCAGCGGTGAGGCGGCGGAACTGCTGGCCGTCGTGCACCACGCGGTCTTCGACGGGGAGTCGAAGGACATCCTGGTGGCGGAACTCGCCGCGGCCTACGCGCAGGCCCTGGGCGAGGCCGCCCCGGCCGCCGACCGGATCCCGTCCGCGCCCCTCTCCCCGCCCGACCCCGACCTCGTCCGCCGGGCCGCCGACTGGTACGACCCGCGGTGGGCCGCGGCGACGGAGCCCGTCCTCCCGGGACTGCCGCATGCCGTCACGGCCCCGGCGTCCGGCGAGTCCGACGCGTGGCGGATCGACGCGCGGGGCCGGGCGGACCTGGCCGAGGCCGCCGAGCGCTGCGGCGTCACCGTGTTCGAGTTCCTGCTCGCCGCCCTGCACGCCCTGCTGCTGCGCTACGGCGGCGAGGCCGTCCCGGTCGCCGTGCCGCTGTCCGTCCGGACCCCCGAACAGGCCGGGGAGATCGGGCTGTTCGTCAACGAGCTGCCGGTGCACGCACCGGCCGGGGTGACCGCCCGGACGTCCTTCGCCGCCTTTGCCCGGGCCGTGCGGGCCGAGGCCCGTGGCGGGTACCCGTTCCGCCCGGTGCCCTTCGGTGCGGCGGTCGGCGGCCTCACGCCGCGCGCCGGGCTGGCCCCCGTGTCGTTCGGCTACCGGCGCGGCGCGGCCGCGGACCCGGTGTTCCCGGGAAGCACCGTGCGGGTGGACCGCGCGGTGTTCAACGGCGCCGCCCGCAACACCCTGCACCTCCAGGCTGTCGACACCGCCGACGGGCTCGCGTTCTCGCTCCAGTACGCTCCGGCGGTCCTGTCGCCGGACGCCGTGGACCGGATCGCCGGGCACTGGACGGCCCTGCTGGAGGCCGCGACGGCCGCGCCCGAGACGCCGCTGAGCGCCCTGCCGCTGCTGGGCGAGTGCGAGCGGCACCTGGTGACGGAGGAGTGGAACGCCACCGCCCACGCCTACCCGCGCGAGCGCACGGCGCTGGACCTGGTGCGGGATCGGGCCGCCGAGACGCCGGACGCCGTCGCCGTCAGCGCGGGCACCGAGCGGCTGACCTACCGCGCGCTGGTGGAGCGGATCGACGAACTGGCCGCCGTCCTGGGCGGGGCCGGGGTCCGCCGCGGTGACGTCGTCGCCCTGCACCTGGAGCGCTCCGCCGACCTGCCCGCCGTCCTGCTCGCGGTGCACGCCGCCGGGGCCGCCTACCTGCCGCTCGACCCCGGCCACCCCGCCGAGCGGCTCGCGTTCCTGCTCGCCGACTCGGGCGCCGCCCTGCTGGTCGCCGACCGGGAGCCCGCTGCCGACGTGGTGGCGGCGGCACCGGCCGTCCTGCGCCTCGGCGGCGGCCGCACGGAACCGACGGCCCCGGGGGCGGAGCCGGCCCCGTCCGGCGACCTCGCCTACGTGCTGTACACCTCCGGCTCGACCGGGCGGCCCAAGGGCGTGGAGATCGGGCACCGGGCCCTGGTGAACCTCCTGACCTCCTTCGCGGACCGGCTGGGCTCGGGACCGCAGGACGTCTGGCTCGGCCTGACCTCGCTCTCCTTCGACATATCCGGGCTGGAGATCCTGCTGCCGCTGGTCACCGGCGGCCGGCTGGTCCTCGCACCGGACGGCGCCGCCCTGGACGCGCCGGGCACCGTCGGGCTGATCCGGCGGGAGGGCGTGACCCATCTGCAGGCGACCCCCTCGGGCTGGCGCGTGCTGCTCAGCGCCGGGCCCCTGCCGGCCGGGCTGACCGGGATCGTGGGCGGGGAGGCGCTGCCGCTCCCGCTGGCCCGCGAGCTCCGGGGCTCCCTCGGCCGGCTGATCAACGGGTACGGCCCGACCGAGGCGACGATCTACGCCACCTGCGCCGACGTCCCCGCGGAGCCGGACGCCGTGGTGATCGGCCGGCCGGTCGCCAACACCAGGGCGTACGTCCTGGACGCCGACGGCCTCCCGGTGCCGATCGGGATCCCCGGAGAGCTCCACCTGGGCGGCGACGGCCTCGCGGACGGCTACCGGGGGCGGCCCGAACTCACGGCGGAACGTTTCGTCGGTGACCCGTTCGCCGGCGGCCGGATGTACCGCACCGGCGACCTCGTGGCGTGGACGCGGGACGGCGAACTGGAGTTCCACGGCCGGATCGACGACCAGGTGAAGATCCGCGGCCACCGGATCGAACTCGGCGAGATCGAGGCCGCGCTGCTCGACCACCCGGCCGTCGCCGCGGCGGCCGTCGCCGTCCGCGAGCAGGCCGAGGGGGAGCCCGCCCTCGTCGGCTACCGGGTGCCCGCTCCCGACAGCGCACCGCTGCCCGACGCGGACCTGCGGGACCACCTGCTGCGCACCCTGCCCGCGATCATGGTGCCGCGGCAGTTCGTCACCCTCGACCGCCTGCCGCTCACCCCGAGCGGCAAGCTCGACCGGCGCGCGCTGCCCGACCCGCCGCGCGAGCGGGCCGCGGTAGCGGCGGAGGCCGACGACGTCACGGCGGGCGTCCTGGCGATCTGGGAGGAGGTCCTGGGTGTCTGCGGCCTCGGCCCCGAGGACGACCTCTTCGACCACGGCGGACACTCGCTGACGATCATCCAGATCACCGCCCGGATCCGCGCCGCCTTCGGGGTCGAGCTCGCCTTCGACCTGTTCTTCGACGCCTCCACCCCGGCCGCCCTGGCCGACGTCGTGAGAGAGCGGCGTTGACCGCCGCCGACCGCCCCTGCGCGTCCTCCCCGCTCCACGCCCGAACGGACTGCCGATGACCGACACCCAGGACCTGCCCGCAGACTGGTCCGCCACCAAACGATCCCTCCTCGCCCAGCGCCTGCGCGGCGCCGCGGCCCCGGTGCGGGTGGTCGAGCCCCGCCCGGAGGGCAGCGCCCCGCCCCTGTCCAGCGGACAGGAACGGCTCTGGTTCATGGACCAGTTCTCGCCCGGCGGGACGGCCTACACGCTCGCCCCGGCCCGGCGGCTGCGCGGCCCGCTGGACCGCTCGGCGCTGGACACCGCCCTGGCCGCCCTGGTGGCACGGCACGAGGGCCTGCGGATGACCTTCCCGGTCACGGAGGACGGCAGGGCCGAGGTCCTGATCGCCGAACCGGGCCCCTTCGCCGCCGCGTTCGTGGACGCCTCGGACGATCCCGACCCCGGCCGAAGAGCCGCCGACGAGATCGGGGCGCTGGTCGCCAGACCCTTCGACCTCGCGACCGGGCCGCTGCTGCGCGCCCTGCTCGTCCGGCTCTCCGCCGAGGACCACGTCCTCGCCCTGGTCATGCACCACATCGTCGGCGACGGCTGGTCGATCGACATCCTCAACCGCGAACTGGACCTGCTCCACGCCCGGTACGCCCACGGCACGGAGCACGAACTCCCGCCCGTCCCCGTCCAGTTCGGGGACTACGCGCGCTGGCAGCGGGACCGGCTGGACAGCGGCGCCCTGGCCGCCTCCCGCGACTACTGGCGGACCGAACTCGCCGACGTCCCCGCCCTGGAACTGCCCGTCGACCGCCCCCGGCCGCCGCTGCTCACCTTCGACGGCGCCGCCGTGGAACTGCACTGGAGCCCGGAACTCGCCCGCGCCGTCGCCGAGTGCGCCCGCGCCCGCGGCGCGTCGACGTACATGGTGCTGATGGCCGGGCTCCAGGTGCTGCTCGGCCGGCACACCGGCCAGCGGGACTTCGCGATCGGTTCGGCCGTGGCCGGCCGTCTCCACCGGGAACTGGAGGCGGTGGTCGGGGCCTTCGTCAACATGCTGCCGATCCGCGCCCGGCTGGACGAAGGACTCACCTTCGGACAGCTGGTCGGCCGGGTGCGGGAGACCACGCTGAACGCCTACACCCACCAGGAGGTGCCCTTCGAGCAGATGGTCGCCGACCTGGACATCGAGCGCGACGTCAGCCGCTCGGCGGTGTTCCAGGCCACCTTCGCGTTCCAGAACTACGGCGACCGCGCCGCCCCCACCGCACCCGCCGCCACCGCGGAGGGATTCGGGCACGCCGCCACCACGAGCCACTCCGACCTCGCCTTCTACCTGCGGGAGAAGAAGGACGGCGGGCTCTTCGGGCTGATCACCTACCGGACCGACCTCTTCGACGCCGACACCGTGCGACGGCTCACCGAGCGGTTCGAGGTCCTGATGACGGCGGCCACGGCCGATCCGGACCGAGCCGTCGAGGACCTGCCGGTGACGACCGGCACCGAGCACCGCGACCTGGTCGAGGAGTGGGCGGCCGGCCCGGCGCTCCCCGAGGACGGGCCCGGAACGCTGACCGCGCTGCTCGCGGCGGCGGCCCGGCAGGCGGGCGACCGCCCCGCGCTGGTCTTCGAGGACGCCACCGTCACCCACCGCGAACTCGACGCACGGGCGACCGCCCTGGCCCGGCGGCTGCGGGCGCTGGGCGTCGGCCGGGACGACCGGGTGGCGGTGTGCCTGGAACAGTCCCCGGACCTGGCGGTCGCCCTGGTCGCCGTGCTGAAGGCCGGCGGCTGCTACCTGCCGCTGGACCCGGAGCAGCCGCCCGCGCGGCTCTCCCACCTGGTGGCCGACGCGGACGTGCGGGTGCTGGTGACCGACTCGGAGCTGCGGGAGCGGTTCCCCGCGTACGGGGGCGCGGAGCTGCTGGTGGACCGCGCCGACTCCGCGCCGCACCGGGTTTCGGACGACGCGCCGCTCGCCGAGGCGTCCGGACCGGACGACCTCGCGTACGTCATCTACACCTCCGGCTCCACCGGGCAGCCCAAGGGCGTCGCGGTGCAGCACCGCGAGATCCTCAACTACCTGGCCGGCGTGCGGGAACGGCTGCGGATCGAGCCCGGCGCCCGCTACGGGCTGCTGCAGTCCCTGTCCTTCGACTTCAGCATCACCATGCTCTACCTGGCGCTCACCACCGGCGGCCGGGTGCACCTGCTGCCGCGGCGCATCGCCGGCGCCGAACTCGCCGCACACATCGAGGCGTCGGCGCTCGACTACCTCAAGATGACGCCCTCCCACCTGGCCGCGCTGTCCGCCGACGCCCCGCTCGAACGCCTGCTGCCGCGCCGCGCCCTGGTGCTCGGCGGGGAGGCCTCGTCCCGGGCCTGGGCCGCCGACCTGGCCGGCCGGGGCGGCTGCGCGGTGTTCAACCACTACGGCCCCACCGAGGCGACGGTCGGCGTCACCGTCCACGAGGTCCTGCCGGGGGAGCACGGCCCGGGGAACACCCCGATCGGCACCCCGCTCGCCGGCGCGCGCTGCTACGTCCTGGACGCGGCCCGGCGGCCGGTGCCGCCCGGCGTGACGGGCGAGCTGTACCTCGGCGGGGACCGGCTGGCCCGCGGCTACCTGGGCCGTCCCGAGCTGACGGCGGAACGTTTCGTCGAGGATCCGTTCGCCGGCGGCCGGATGTACCGCACCGGCGACCTGGCCCGCTGGCGGCCGGAGGCCGGGGGAGGCGTGCTGGAGTACCTGGGCCGCGCCGACGACCAGATCAAGGTCCGCGGCTACCGGGTCGAGCCCGGCGAGATCGAGGCCGCGCTCACCGCGCTGCCCGGCGTCACCCAGGCCTTCGTCACCGTCCGGGGCGAGGGGATCCGGCAGAACCTCGTCGCCTACCTCGAACGCGCGGCCGACGCGGCCGTCCCCGCCGCGGCCGAACTGCGGGTGACGCTCGGCGAGGTCCTGCCGGACTACATGGTCCCCGCCCGGTACGTCGTCCTGGACCGCCTGCCGCTGCTGGCCCACGGCAAGGTCGACCGCAAGGCGCTGCCCGAACCCGAGGACACCGCCCCGGCCGCCGGACACGTCGAACCCGAGGGCGACACCGAGACGCTGATCGCCGCGATCTGGGCCGAGGTGCTCGACGTCGCGAAGGTCGGCGCCCTGGACGACTTCTTCGAGATCGGCGGGCACTCGCTGCTCGCCACCCAGGTCGTCGCCCGGCTGCGCCGCACCTTCCCCGACCTGCCGACCCCGGTCGGCGTGATGGACCTCTTCCGCTTCCCGACCGTCCGGCAGCTCGCCGGGCTCGTCACCGACCCGGGCGCCGACCGCGGACCGCAGGGGCTGCTGCACCGGCTCACCCCCGAACGCCGCCGCACCACCGCGAGCGTGGTCTGCGCCCCCTACGGCGGCGGCAGCGCGCTGATCTACAAGCCGCTCGCCGACGCCCTGCCCGAGGACTGGGCGCTGCACTCCATCGCCGTCCCCGGCCACGAACTCGGCGAGGAACCGATGGACGTCGACGAGGTCGCCGACCGGTGCGCGCGCGAGATCGTCGAGGGCGTCGAGGGCCGGATCGTGCTGTACGGGCACTGCGGGGTCGGCGTGCGCCTCGCCGTCGAGATCGCCCGCCGGGTCGAGGCCGCCGGCCGGGAGATCGACGCCGTCCACCTCGGCGGCATCTTCCCCTTCGCCCGCCCCAGGGGACGCGGCGCGGCCGTCGGCGAACGGTGGGCCGAACTCCTCGACCGGATGCGCAGCGACCAGGACATGATCAACGGTCTGGCCGCCGCCGGGATGGACACCGACGACCTGGACCCGGAGCAGCTGCGGCTGATCGTCCGCAACCGCCGCACCGGCACCAAGGACGTCGAACGGTACTTCACCCGGATGTTCGGGACCGAGGGCGGACGGATCAAGGCCCCCGTGATCGCGGTCTGCGGCGACCGCGACCCGGCCACCGAGTTCTACCAGGAGCGCTTCCGCGAGTGGCACCGGATCGCCGACACCACCGCCGTGGTGGTCCTCGACGAGGCCGGCCACTTCTACCTCAAGTACCGTGCCGCCGAACTCGCGGCCGTCGTCACCGGCGTCCACCGGTCGATCGCCGCGGGGCAGGAGGACCGCCACCGTCGGACGGACGGCGCCACCTGGTGGCTGGCCGGGCTCTCCCGGGACGCCGAACGGCCGGTCACGCAGGACGCGCAGGCGCCCGTCCGCCCGACCATGCGCCGCTTCCTCACCGTCGCCTCCGGGCAGCAGGTGTCGATGATCGGATCGGCGCTCACCGAGTTCGCCCTCCCGGTCTGGATCTACCTGCGCACCGGCTCCCTCGCCCAGTTCGGGCTGCTGGCCGCCTGCGGCCTGGTGCCCGGCATCCTCGCCGCCCCGATCGCCGGAGCGATCGTCGACCGGGGCGACCGGCGCCGGACCATGCTCCTCGGCGACCTCGCCGCCGGCCTCACCCAGGTCGTCCTGCTCCTGCTGTACGCCACCGGCGGACTGGAGGTCTGGCACGCCTACGCGCTCGTCGCCGTGCTGTCCGCCGCCCTCTCCTTCCAACGGCTCGCCTGGAACGCGGCCGTGCCGCAGCTCGTCCCCAAGCGCTACCTCGGCCGCGCCAACGGCGTGGTCCAGATGGCCTTCGGCCTCGCCCAGTTCCTCGTCCCGCTGTTCGCCGTCGGCCTGCTCGCCGCCATCGGACTCGGCGGCATCCTCGCCCTCGACGTGGCCGGCTACGCGGTCGCCGTCGGCGTCACCCTGGCCGTGCGCTTCCCGGACGTGATGGGCTCCACCCGGCGGGAGAGCATTCCCGCCGAGATCCGCGAAGGCTTCCGACGGGCCCTCGGCAGCAGCCACTTCCGCGCGATGCTGCTGTACTTCGCGGTCCTGAACGTCTTCCTCTCCCCGCTGTTCCTGCTCACCACCCCGCTCGTGCTCTCCTTCGCCCCGCTCTCCGCGGCCGGCTGGGTGTCCACGGCGGCCGGCCTCGGCGCCGTGCTCGGCGGGATCACCCTGGTGGCCTGGGGCGGACCGCGCCGACGGAAGCTGCGCGGGGTGCTGCTCGCCACCCTGGCGGTCGCCGGGGCCTGCCTGCTCACCGGGCTGCGCCCGTCGATCTGGACGGTCGCCCTCGGCGCGTTCGGCATGACCTTCGCGCTCGCCCTGCTCAACGGCGCCTACGCGACCATCGTGCAGACCAAGGTGCCGCTGCGCTTCCACGGCCGGGTGATCGCGGTCAACACCATGGTCGCCTGGTCGACCCTGCCGGTCGGGTTCGCCGTCGTCGCCCCCTTCGGCCCCGGACTCCTCCAGCCGCTGATGGACCGCGGCGGCGCCCTCGCCTCCACCGTCGGCCGGCTCATCGGCACCGGCGAGGGCCGCGGCATCGGACTGCTCTACCTGCTGTTCGGCCTCGCCATGGCCGCCCTCGCGCTGGTCTGCCTGGCCGTCCCGGTGCTGCGGCACTTCGACCGGGACGTCCCCGACGCCGAGCCCGACGACCTGGTCGGCCTGAGGGCCATCCAGGACCGGGCCGCCGGCACCGCCCGGCCGTCCAGTGACGCCGACGCCGACGCCGACGCCGACGCCGCCGCCGCCGCGCCCACCCTCCCGCACCGCTCCGAGACCGAGGTGACCGTCCGGTGACCACCACCGCCACCCACCCGTTGACCGCCGAACAGCGCCGGCTCTGGTTCCTCCAGCAGCTCCACCCGGACGACGCCGGCTTCAACATGTACCTCAACCGGCGCTGGACCGGGCCGATCGACCCGCGGGCCCTGCGCACCGCCCTCGGCCGGCTGGCCGAACGGCACGAGATCCTCCGCACCCGCTTCGGGTACGACGACCCCGAGGCCGCGGAGCCCGTCCAACTGGTCCAGCCCCCCGCCGCGATCGACCTGGTCGTCCTCCGCCTGCCCGAGGGAGCCACCGAGGCGGACTTCACCGACGCCTGCCGCCCGTACGTCAACGCGCCGTTCGACCTCGCCGCCGCGCCGCCCCTGCGCGCGACCCTGATCAGCGCGGGGGAGCGGGAACACGCGGTCAGCGTCGTCGTCCACCACATCGTCGCCGACGGCTGGTCCTTCCGCACGATGTGGCGCGAACTGCTGGCCCTCTACCGCGAGGCGATCGGCGAGGCACCGGCCGATCTTCCCGAACTCCCCTTGCAGTACGGCGACTTCGCCCGCGCCGAACAGGCCAGGACCGGCGGGGAGGCGGGCGGGGAGGCGTTCCGGTTCTGGGCGGACCGGCTCGCCGGCACCGGAGCGCTGCGCCTGCCGTTCGACCGGCCGAGACCGTCGGACCCCACCAGACCCGCCGGCTTCGTCACCGTCGACCTCGGCCCCGAGCTGACCGCCGCCCTCGACCGGCTGGCCCGCCAGGAGCGGTGCACCCCGTTCATGGTGCTGCTCACCGGCTACCAGTGCGTGCTCGCCCGCTGGACCGGCTGCCGGGACTTCGTGGTCGGCACCCCGCTGGCGGGCCGCACCGAGGCGGCGCACGAAGCGCTGCTCGGCTACTTCAACCGCACCGCGGTGATCAGGTCGGACCTGACCGGGGACCCCGACTTCCGCGGGGTGCTGAAGCGGACCAGGTCCGCCGCGCTCGCCGCCCTGAGCCGTCCCGACGCCCCGGCCGAGCGGCTCGCCGCCCACCTCGGCCTGCCCGCGGACACCGGAGCCGGACCGCTCTACCAGGCCGTCTTCGTCCACCAGAGCCAGAACGACCTCGCGGACGGCTCCGGCGAACCCGCGCTGCCCGCGGGCGTCCGCACCACGAGCATGGACTCCGGCTTCGAGCAGGCCAAGACCGACCTGCTGCTCGACAGCTGGCGCACCGCCGACGGCGGCATCACGCTCTCCTTCTGCTACGACCGCGAGCTCTTCGACCGGGAGACCGTCGAGGCGCTCGGCGGCCGGTGCCGCGAGCTGTACACGCGGATCGTCGAGGACCCGGAACTCCCCCTGCACGGCGACTGGTTCGTCGGAGCGCGGGAGCGGGCGGCGCTGCTCGCCCTGGGCGCGGGGCCGACGGCTCCCGCCACCGTGCGAACGGTGCTGGAGCGGTTCGCGGACCAGGTCGCCGCGCGGCCGGACGCGCCCGCCCTGGACTGCGACGGCCGGACGCTGTCCTACGCCGAACTCGACCGGCGGTCCACCGAACTGGCGCACCGGCTCGGCCCGGTGGCCGGCCGGGTGGTCGCGGTGTCGATGGCGCCCTCCTTCGACCTGGTCGTCGCCCTGACCGCGGTCTGGAAGGCCGGCGCCGCCTACCTCCCGCTCGACCCGGCCCACCCCGAGGACCGCCGCGCCCTGATGGTCCGCGAGGCCGACGCCGTCCTCACCCTCACCGGCGCGGACCTGCCCGGCGCCGGGACCGCCGACCTCGCCCCGCCCGACCCGCGGGGCCTGGCCTACGTCCTCTACACCTCCGGGTCCACCGGCACGCCGAAGGCCGTCGCCGTCGACCATTCGGCGGTGTCCGCCCGGGTCGACTGGATGACGGGCCCGGACGGCTACGCGCTGGGCCCCGCCGACCGGATCGTCCAGTTCGCCTCCCTCGGCTTCGACACCCACGTGGAGGAGCTCTGGCCGGCCCTGGCGGCCGGGGCGTGCGTGGTGCTGCTGCCCGGCGGCGGCCGGACCCTGCCCGACCTGCTGGACGGCCCGTCCGGCCGGTCCGTCACCGTGCTCGACCTGCCGACCGCCTACTGGGAGGAGCTCGTCGGCCTCGGCGAGCAGACCCGCTGGCCGGAGGCACTGCGCCTGGTGGTCATCGGCGGTTCCGAGGCGCGCGCCGACACGGTCGCCCGGTGGCGCCGACGGCACGGGGACGCCGTCCGGCTCGTGAACACCTACGGCCCCACCGAGGCCACCGTGATCGTCACCGCGGCCGAGCTGACGGCCGCCGACACCGAGCGCCGGCCCTCGCTGGGCCGCCCGCTGCCCGGGGTCGGGCTGCACGTGCTGGACGAGCGCGGCGGGCTGCTGCCCCGGGGAGCCGAGGGCGAGCTGTACATCGGCGGCAGCGGCCTGGCCCGGGGCTACCTGGGCCGGCCCGACCTGACCGCGACCGCCTTCGTACCCGATCCGTTCCTCGGCGGCGTGATGTACCGCACCGGGGACCGCGCCCGGTGGCGGGCGGACGGCCGGCTGGAGTTCCTGGGGCGCGGCGACGCCCAGCTGAAGCTGCGCGGCTACCGGATCGAGCCCGCGGAGATCGAGTCCGCGCTGACCGCGCACCCGGCCGTCGCGCAGGCCGCCGTGCTGGTCCGCGACGGCCGGAGACTGCTGGCGTACGCCGTCCCGTGCCCGGGTGCCGAGCCCGGACCGGCCGAGCTGCGCGAGCACCTCGCCCTGCGGCTTCCCGCCTACATGGTCCCGGACACCGTGCTCACCCTGGCCCGGCTGCCGCTGACCCCGAACGGCAAACCCGACCTCGCGGCCCTGCCCGACCCCGGGCCGGCCGCCGGGTCGGGCTACGTCGCGCCGCGCACCGACGCCGAGCAGCTGGTCACCGACCTGTGGCAGGAGGTCCTCGGAGTCCCGCGGGTCGGGGTGTTCGACGACTTCCTCGCGCTCGGCGGGGACTCCCTCCTGGTCACCCGGGTCGCCGCGCGGATCCGGGCCGGGATCGGACTCGACATCCCCATCCGCGACGTGTTCGAGAGCAGCACACCGGCCGCCCTCGCGGCCCGGATCGAGGCGCTGCTGATCGCCGAGATCGACGCGCTCACCGAGGAGGAGGCGGCCGGGCGCCTCTCCGGCTGAGCGGGCGGGGCCCGGCTTCCGCGCGCAGTGGAAGCCGGGCCCCGAGGGCGCTCCGGGGGCGCTGCGGGGGCGCTCCGGGGGTGCGGCCGGTGATGGCCGCACCCCCGCTTTCCTCGTGTCAGATACCGGCCGCCCCGGCCAGCGCCGCGGCGAGGTCGTCGGCCAGCGCCGACACCGTCGCCGCCTCGAAGGCGTGCTCGTTGTACCGCAGCCAGCACCGCAGCGCGCCGTCCGGCTGCTCGGTGACCGCCAGCTCCGGGACGTGCCGGTCACCGCCCGGCAGCGGGTACGGCACGGTGGCGTTGCGGGGCAGCTCCCAGGCCGCGCAGGCCACCCCCGGCAGCTGGGCCGGCGCACTCCAGCTCTCGTACCTCAGCCAGGCCGCGAACGGCACCAGCGGGCTGAACTCCGCGAACGGGTAGAGCTGGTGGTCGAGCGCGGCGGTGGCGGCGGACCGGACCCGGTCGAGCAGTTCGGCGAAGCCCGGCGCGCCCGACACGTCCACCCGCACCAGCAGCGACTGCACGAAGCAGCCGACCGCCCGCTCCGCCTCCGGTCTGGTCCGGCCGGGCACCGGCGTCATGAGGACGAGGTCCGGCTGTCCGCTGCGGGCGGCCAGCAGGCCGCTCCAGACCGCCGCCACCGCGAGGAACGGCGTGGCCCCCAGCTCCGCCGCCCTGGCCCGCAGCGCGTCCGCCGCCTCCGGGGGCACCGTGAACGCGTGGGCGGCGCTCAGCACCACCTCGGTGTGGTGGCGCCCCGGGAAGGGGTCGATCGCGGCGGGCGCGTCCGCGAGCGCCGTCGCGAAGTGCGTCCGGGACGCCGGCCAGTGGGCGTTCGACCACTCCGCCAGCTCGCGGTACTCCGGGCCGGGCCGGGCGGCCGGCACCCGGCGCCCGTGGCGCAGCGCCGAGTACGCCACCCCCAGCTCGCGCAGGAGCACGCCCAGCGACCAGCCGTCGCTGACGAGGTGGTGGACGGCCAGCAGGACGACGTGGTCCTGCGGCCCGCGGCTCACCACGGCCAGCCTGGTCATCGGCCCCGCGGCGACGTCCGTCAGCCGGTCGCGCACGGCGACCAGCCGCGCCGACACCTCGTCGTCGCTCGCGCCGGGCGCCTCCACCAGCACCACGTCCGCGTGCGGTTCGTCGTCCAGGACGGCCCGCAGCACCCCCGGTTCGGCACCGGGCACCGGGACGAACCTGGTCCGCAGCGCGGGATGGCGGCGGATCGCCTCGTGCAGGGCGTCGGCCAGGACGTCCGTCCGCAGGCCCTCCGTCACCCGGAACATCACCGCCACCGCGCCGACGTTGCGGCCCGGGGCCTCGGCCATCCAGCGCAGGAAGTTCTCCTGCTGGGAGGTGAGCGGCAGGTCGTGCGGCTGTGCGCGCAGCGAGCGGAGGAAGTCCGACACCTCGGCCCCGGACCGCTCCACCGTCCCGGCCGCCGAGGCTTCGGCCCGCTCCAGCCAGGCCGCCTGGGCGCGGAGCGAGGGGCGCTCGAAGACCAGCGCCGTGCGAGCCGCCACGCCGAACTCGGCGGAGATCGCGGCGGCCAGCTGGACCGCGCGGAACGAGTCCCCGCCGAGGGCGAAGAACTCCTCCTGCACCGCCCGGACCGGCCGTCCCAGCACCGTCCGCCACAGGCCGGCCAGGGCGATCTCCCGCTCCGTCTCCGGGGCCCTTCCCGTCACCGGGGCGGGCTCGTCGAACGCGGTCCGCAGCTCGTGCTTGACCACCTTGCCGCTCGGGTTGCGGGGCAGGGAGTCCAACACCAGGATGCGCACCGGCAGTTCGGGCCTGGCGAGCCGCTCGCTCAGGAACAGCCGCAGACCGTCCGGATCGATTCCGCCCGGCAGCGGGACCACCGCGGCGACCGGCACCTGGCCCATCACCGGATGCGGCAGACCGAGCGCGGCCGCGTCGGCGACCTGCGGGTGCTCGTGCAGCACGGCCTCGATCCGCAGCGTCGAGACCTTCAGCGCACCGGACTTGACGATGTCGCTCTCCCGGTCGACCAGATGGAGGAAGCCGTCCCCGTCCAGCCTGCCGAGATCGCCCATGCGCACCCAGCCGTCGCGGAAGACGCCGTCGGAGGCCGCCCCGGCGTATCCGCGCGGCGGCCCGGGCTGACGCAGCCAGATCTCGCCGGTCCCGCCGGGCGGCACCGGCTCCCCGGCCTCGTCCAGGATCCGCAGGTCGGCCGGGTCGGTCGGGCGGCCCACCGAGCCGGGGCGGCCGGGGTCGACGATCGCGGAGATCTGGGCGGGGGAGGCCTCGGCCGAGGTGTAGGTGTTGACGACCGTCGCCTTCGGCAGAGCGGCGCTCAGCCCGGCGGCGACGGCCGGCGGGAGCGCGGCGGCGGTGGAACCGACCAGCAGGACGCTGCCGAGGTCCCGGCGCGCGGCTGTTCCGGAGTTCAGCAGTTCCACCGCCATCGACGGCACCAGGAAGACCGTGCCCGCGCCGAACTCCTCGACCACCCGCCCGAATTCCTCCGCGTCGAAGCGCGGCAGACAGATCGTCGTGGGCTGCGCGGTCAGCGCGTTCACCAGGACCGCCTGGGCGGCGTTGGTGCCGATCGGGAAGGCGTGCACCGCGTGCCGTGAGTGCGCGTACGGGCGGGGCCGGGGGTTGAGGACCAGACCGGCGGTCAGGCTCGCGTGCGCGGCCCGGACGCCCTTCGGGGTGCCGGTGGTGCCGGAGGTCCCGATGATCTGGGCCAGGTCGCCGGGGGCGACCCGGTGCGGCGGCTCGATCCCGTCCGGGGCGCCGAGCGGTGGGTCGAGCGGAGCGCCGTCCGGGGAGTCGAGCGGAGCGTCGAGGCCGTCGAGCGCGAAGGTGGGCAGCGTGGTGCGCGGGCCGTTCCCGGCGACCGCCCAGCGCGCCCCGGCCGCCTCGACGAGCCGCTCCACATCGGTCGGGGCCAGGTCCTCACGGATCACCAGCCCGGCCGCGCCCGCGTAGTGGGCGGCCAGGAACGCCACGGCGTACGCGTCCCACTCCCGGTTGGTGAACAGCAGCGCCACCGTGTCCCCGGGGCGCACGCCCGCCCGGGCCAGCCCGTGCGCGGCCCGCACCGCCCGCTCGCGCCACCGGCCGTAGGTGAGGCTCCCGCCGCCGGGCACGAGCAGCGCGGTGCGTTCCGGATGGAGCGAGGCCCGGTGGTCCAGGAGCGCCGGAAGCGTGAGCGGGACGGGGACGGGCTGGGCGCTGATGACGACTCCCGGGGGCTTTCGGAGCGCGGCGGACCGATGCCGGAGGAAGATCGGCCGCTGATTGGTCCAGACCGTATCGGAACGGTGAAGGCGGGCGCCAGATCCGTTCACAGTTCGTCACGACCCTTGGCGCGCGGGCCCGGAGCGCCGCCCCGCCGGAGTCAGGCGGGCGGCCCCGGCTGCTCCGGCCAGCCCGCCGTCAGGCGCCCGCGCTCCTGCCACTGCCGTACCCCCGGCCCGTCCGGGGCGCCCCGGCGGCAGAACTCCTCCAGCCGGGCGCACCGGGCGAGCATGGCGGCCCGGCGCCGCGGCCAGGGCGGCACCGGCTGCCCGTAGGCGTCGAAGAGGTGGTGCAGGGCGCCCGCCCGGGCCGGGTGGTGCATGCGGACGATCCACTCGCACCAGGCCAGGTCCTCCACCGGCTCGCCGAGATGGGCGAACTCCCAGTCCAGCAGGCCGGTGACGGCGAAGGTCGCCGGGTCCAGCAACAGGTTGTTGGGCCCGAAGTCCCCGTGCACCAGCACCGACCCCGGGCGCGCCGGACCGTCGCCGGCCATGCCGGGATCGACGGCCTGGAGCCGTCGCAGCACCCGCCCGCAGGCGGCCAGGACCTGCGCGCCGTGCCCGGCGTCCAGCAGGTCCTGCGCGGGCACTCCGGGCAGGTGGCCGAGCGTGATGGCGCCCGGCTCGGTGCCGAGCACCGGGGGAACCGGCAGCAGCCCGTGCAGCAGGGTCAGCAGCCGGTGCTCGCGCCGGCGCCGCTCCTCGGCGTCCGGCCCTTCGTAGCGTTTCACCACGACGGTGCCGTCGCCCGCGGTGCGGTTGGTCCAGCCGTGCGGGAGGGGCCGAAGCCCGGACGGGCCCTCGCTCACCCCCGCCACTCCTCGGCCAGCAGTCCGAGCACCATCTGGTCCACGAACTCCCCGTACGCCCAGGCGGCTTGGCGCAGCCGCCCCTCGACGGTGAAGCCGACGCCGGTGGCGGCCCGGAGCATCGGGGCGTTGTCCGCCAGCGTCTCCAGTTGCAGGCGGCGCAGGCCGAGTACCGGGAAGGCGTAGTCGCAGAGCACCCGCAGGACGTCCGGTGCGAGCCCGCGGCCCCGGTGGCCCGGCAGCAGGGCGAGGCCCACGTGGGCGCTGCGGTTGTGGGCGTCGATGCCCCACAGCAGCGCCTCGCCGGCCAGCTCCCCGGAGGCCGTCTCGACCACGGAGAAGCACGCCGCCTCGTCGGACGGCCCGGTGGCCACGTACGGGGAGTCCGCCGAGCCCGGGGGGATGGGCCGCCAGGGGCGGGAGTCGGCCCGCGAGCGGGTCGCCACGTCGTCGTACAGCTCGGCCAGGAGCACCGGGAGATCGGCGTCGTGACGGGCCCGGAGGGTGATGTGAGTGCCTTGTAACATGTCACATGTTTACCATTGGTGGGACTGCCGCGCCCAACGGGTTTTCCGGAGCAACCGGCGTTGATCGCGGTCCTCCGCGTCCTCAGGTCCTCGGAGCCCGCGAGTCGGCCGACGCCTGTGGCCTCGTCACGTGTTCGCCTCGATCATCACGGCGTTCTCGTGGACCGGGCGGTGCAATGGTGGCAGTAGACGACATCGACCGGCCCACCGGACCGGGCCCGTGCCACGGCCCGCGCACACGACACGGCGGAGAGCACGCCGAGGGCGAGCAGCACCACGCCCGCAGCGTGCCCACTGAGCAGCGGTTTCGCGGCCAGGACGAGGAGCACCACCGCCGCCAGGAACCGCACGACACCCCGGCCCCGGAGCACGGGCCGATATCGCTCGCGGAACACGGTGAGCTCTGTCGTCTCCTCGCACCGCGGGCAGCCCGCCCCGCCGCCTCCGCCGGCCTGCGCCGTATCGAACAACAGCTCATCCGTCACACGGCAACCCTACGGCTCACGGCCGGGGCGGCTCGACCCCGTCGCTCAAGTCGGGCCGTCGAACCGGATGTCACCTGGTGGGGCCGGGTGGCGGCGCTCGGCGGAGCTCGCCCCCGACCGAGGCGGCCGGGCGAACCTGTGCTGTGATGGGGGTCCGATCAGCCAAGGAGGACGTCGTGACCGTCGAGTCGCACGAGGACTGCGGTCCGGTGTACACCCTCGGCCCGGACGAGCCGATGTTCGTGTCGAAGCGTGTGCGTCGCGGGCAGCCCGTCGTGAGTGTCCACCTCGACGAGGACGGTGACTGGCAGGCGTTCTCGGCGACCGAGCCGCGCTGGTGGAAGGGCGGCCCCAGGCTGGTCCATGCCGCGCACCTGCTGGAGAGCGACCCCTCGATGGCCGGCCTGCCGGCGTTGCCGCTGAATCACTGGGCGACGCGTGAGGACGCCTCGTCGACGGCGTGGCAGGTCTTCCGGGGCTGACCGGACCCGCGGCGGCCCCGGAGCTGTCGCCCGGCCCGCGCCGGCGCGCCGACGACCTGTGAGCGGACATGTGATCTCCCTCTCCGGTGCGACAAGTCATTACTCGTCCGAGCCCGTCAGCGTAGAGTGGGCGGGTGTCAGCTGATCTTGGAGACCGACCGAAGCCCAAGCCGTTCGATGAGTGGCGGGACATCTATGACGTCCTTGAACAGGTGCGGCAGCGGCCCGGCATGTTCGTGCGCAACGGCTCGCTGGACGACCTGGGCCTGCTTTTCTCGGGGTACGGCCTTGCCCTGCGGATTCACGGGGTCGACGAGCGGTTCGATTTCGATCCGGCCGGCCCGTTCCAGCAGTGGCTGTGCTGGACGCGCGGTTGGCCGTTGAGCCTCAGCTGGTACAAGTTCATCGAGCAGAACGCTGGTGCGGTTCCGCCGCTGGAGGCGTTCTTTCAGCTGCTTGACGAGTGGCGGGCGAGTGTGGCCGCCGAGAACTCGGCAGCAGCAGAAACGGCTCCCTGACAGGCCGTTGAACGGCATCACGAGCGGCTGTGCGCGGTGCCCGACGGCGACCTCGTCACGGTGCTCCGCGAGGGCAGGGCCTCCGTGGTCACGGACACCATCGAGACCGGCCGCCTACCTGGTGCGGCTGCTGAAGCACATGGAGGCCACTGGCCGGACCGTCGCCGTGCCCGTCGACCGTGCGGCCGACGCGACCGGGGACGGCGTCGTCGACGAGCTCTCGTCGGGCTACATCCGGCGCGCGAAGGATGCGATGCCGCGCCAGGGACGGGACTTCCGGTGGCGGATGGTCATGGACTACCGGCACGACAGGAAGGTCCTGCTCTCCGACCCGATCGAGGACGGCGTCCTCCGGTTCACCGGCGCCCCGGACGGCAGTTGATCCGCCACTGGGTTCCCGGGAGTCCCGGACGGGTGGGCCCCGGTGGACGGCGTACCGTCCACCGGGGCCCACCGGGTGTCACGCGAGCGGGACCTCCAACTGCCGGGCCAGGTCCGCGACCAGGGCGTCCAGCCAGCCCCGGACGGTGCCCGCGTCGAACAGGTCGGCGTCGTACTCGACCTGACCCAGGTAGCCGTCGGCGTCCGGGGTGAGCGAGAACGCGCAGTCGGCGCGGGCGGAGTGGCCGGGGATGTCCTCGATCTCGGCGGTCAGGCCGGGGAGGTCGAGGGCGATGGGCGGGGTGCTCTGGACGGCGAGCACGATCTGCGGGTACCCGACGGGCATGGGGACGCCGCGCTCCCGCAGCGGTTCGACCAGCAGGCCGAACGGCATCAGGGAGTGGTCGAGGGCGGAGGCGATCGCCTCGGCGGCGCGGTCCACCAGGCCCGCGAAACCGCTCTCGCCCCGGGTCGGCACCAGGATCGGCATGCTGCTGGTGAGCAGGCCGACCACCTGCTCGTCGACCGGCCGCCGACGGTTGGCGTTGGAGAGCAGGATCAGCACCTCCGGCGCGCCGCTGAGCGAGCCGAGCAGCCGGGCGAACGCGGCGACCACGACGGCCGAGGCGGTGGCGGAGCGCGCGGCGGCGTAGCGCCCGATCTCCTCGGCCACGGCCGCCGGGATCCGGAACTCGGCCGTCTCACCGTGCCCGGAGCGCCGTTCGGGACGGGGCCGGTCGGTGGGCACGTCCACCGAGAGCGAGGCGCCGCCGAGGGCCTCGGCCCAGTGGTCGGCGGCCGCCGCCATGGAGGCCCGGTTGACGACCGTCCGCTCCCAGCAGGCGTGGTCGGTCATCCGGCCGGCCTCTCCCGGCAGCGGCCCGCCCGTGCGGTAGAGCGCGCTCAGGTCGGCCAGCACGGTGGCCAGCGACCAGCCGTCGAGCGCGATGTGGTGGATGGTCAGCAGCAGCACCCACTCCTGCGCCGCCGGGCGCAGCAGTCGGGCGCGCAGCAGCGGGGGCGCCGTCAGGTCGAACGGGCGGCCGACCTCGGCCTCCAGGGCCGCGGCGAGGGCCGCGTCCCGTTCGGCGGGGGCGAGCCCGCGCAGGTCCTCGACCGGGACGTCCAGCGGGGTGTTCGGCAGCACCTGCTGGAGCCCGCCGAGCTCGGTGTCCACGAACCGGGTCCGCAGGCTCTCGTGCCGCTCGGTGACCGCCGTCAGCGCGGCGGCCAGCCGCCCGGGCTCCAGCGGCCCGCGCAGGGTGATCCGCTGGAGGATGTTCCACACCGCCGGGTCGGCGGCGTCGCCGTGGGCCTTGTGCAGCCGCCACTGGGTCACCCCGGCCGGCGCGGCGGACAGCGCCTCCCCGGCGCCGGTCAGGGTGGTCAGCAGCCGGTCGCGGTGGGCCCGGACGAGGCCGGTGACCTCCTCGTCCATCGCGCCGGCGGGGGCCAGGTAGCCGAGCCGCTCGCCGGTGGTGCGCAGCACGATCTCGCGTTCGTCGAGCAGGCGCAGCAGCCGCGCCCAGCCGTCCTCCGCCGTGCTCGCCGCGTCCTCTCCTCGAACGTCCTCCGCCGTGCTCACAGGGTCCCCTCCTCGAAGGCCGGGGCCGGGTGCTGCTCGGCGGCCGGCTCGTGGGCGGCCATCGCGCGGACGGTCGGGCGGCGGAAGAAGTCCAGCACGCCGATCCGCAGCCCGGTCTCCTCGCGGACCCGGTTCAGCAGCCGGGTGGCGGCCAGCGAGTGCCCGCCCAGGTCGAAGAAGGAGGTCTCCACCCCGACGGGGCGGCCGAGCTCCTCCTCCCAGAGCCGTTGCACGGTCCGTTCCAGCTCGGTGGCCGGCGCGGCCTGGGGCTCGTCCGCGCCGAGCGGGCGCGGCTCCGGCAGGGCGGCGGTGTCGAGCTTGCCGTGGGCGTTGAACGGCAGGGCGTCGACGGTGGCCCAGAGCCCGGGCACCATGTAGTCGGGCAGCAGGTCGGCCAGCCGGTCGGCGACCCGGGGCAGGTCGGCCGGCGCGCATCCGACGTACCCGGCGAGCACGGTGCCCGCCGCGGTGCGGCGCGCCGTCACGGCGGCGGCGTGCACGCCGGGAACGCCGCGCAGCACGGTCTCGATCTCGCCCGGCTCGACCCGGTAGCCGCGCACCTTGACCTGGCGGTCGGCCCGGCCGAGGTACTCCAGCCGGCCGTCCGGGCGCCAGCGGCCGAGGTCGCCGGTGCGGTAGCTGGGGCCGTCGGGGGTGTCGGTGAAGACGGCGGCGCTCTCCTCGTCGCGGCCGATGTAGCCGATGCCGACCTGGACGCCGAGGGCGTGGATCTCGCCGACCGCTCCGGCCGGCACCCGGCGGCCGGCGGGGTCGCGCAGCACGATCCGGCTGCCCGGGGTCGGGCGGCCGATCGGCGCGTACTCCGGGCCGTCCGGGTCGAT
Source organism: Kitasatospora sp. NPDC041917 (assembly GCF_055589745.1). Classification (NCBI taxonomy): domain Bacteria; kingdom Bacillati; phylum Actinomycetota; class Actinomycetes; order Kitasatosporales; family Streptomycetaceae; genus Kitasatospora; species Kitasatospora sp. NPDC041917. The sequence continues at coordinate 101,725 of NZ_JBVJBI010000015.1, forward strand.
CTCGCCGGCCGTCAGCGCGTGGGTCTCGGTCGGGCCGTAGTGGTTGATCAGCCGGCAGCCGGGGTTGCGGCTCAGGAAGGCCCGCAGCCCGGGGGTGACCAGCACCTGCTCGCCGCCCGAGATCAGCTCCCGCAGGTGCGGCACGGGCTCCTCGCCGAGCGCGTCGGCCAGGGCGGCCAGCGGCGTGTACGGCAGGTGGAGCCGCTCGGCCCGGGTGGAGCGGACCACGGCGGCCAGCGCCGTCACGTCGTAGCGGGTCTCCTCCTCGATCAGCAGCAGGGTGCCGCCGCCGGCCAGTGTGGTGAGGATCTCCTGGACGCTGACGTCGAAGCCGCAGGAGGCGTACTGGAGGGTACGGGCCGCGGGGTGGTCGGCGACGTTCCAGGCCACGAAGTGGGCCAGGGCGAGGGAGTGCATCAGCACGCCCTTGGGGCGGCCGGTGGAGCCTGAGGTGTAGAGCAGGTACGCGGGGGCCTGCGCCGAGGGGGCGGGCAGCGGGGGCAGTTCGGCGGCGGCGTCGGCCGGGGCGGTGGCGGTGAGCACCGTCGGGACGGTCAGGCCGAGCTCCGCCGGGGCGTCGTCCGTGGTGGTGAGCAGGACGACCGGCGCGCTGTCCTCGACGATCAGCCGGCAGCGCTCGGGGCCCTGCAGCACGTCGACGGGTACGTGGACGGCGCCGAGGCGCAGGATGGCCAGCAGCGCGGCCACCAGGTCGACCGAGCGGGGCAGCAGGACGCCCACCCGGCTGCCCTCGCGGACGCCGGCCGCCAGCAGCCGGCCGGCCAGGTCGTCCGCCCGGGCCAGCAGCGTCCGGTAGTCCGTCCCGGTGCCGTCGGCGGCGACCACCGCGGTCTGCTCGGGCCGGCCTGCCGCGGTCGCGGCGATGGTGGCCAGCGGGTGCTCGGGTTCCCGGACGGCCGGGGGGCCGCACTCCAGGGCGGTGTCGGCCTCGGTGGCGGACACGGCGGTGAGTTCGACGAGGGGGCGCTCCGGGTCCGAGACCGCGGCGGTGAGCAGCCGCTCGAAGGCGCCGAGCAGCCGGTCGACGGTGGCCCGGTCGAAGAGGGTCTCGGCGTACTCGACGTGGCAGCGGATGCCGTCGGGCAGGCTGGTCAGGAAGAGCGTCAGGTCGAAGGCGGAGCGGTCCGCGACGTGGTCCAGCGGACGGGCCGTCACCCCGGGCAGGTCCAGTTCGAAGACCATGTGGTTCTCGAACTCGACCATGACCTGGAACAGCGGGTTGCGGCTGGTGTCGCGCTGCGGGTTCAGCTCCTGCACCAGTACCTCGAAGGGCAGCTGCTGGTGCTCGTAGGCGTCCAGCGCGGTGGAGCGGACCCGGCCGAGCGCCTCGGCGAAGGCCGGCTCGCCGGAGAGGTCCAGGCGCAGCGCCAGGGTGTTGACGAAGAACCCGACCAGGTCCTCGGTGCCGTCGGCCCGGTTGGCCACCGGGGTGCCCAGCACGATCTCGTCCTGGCCGGCGTACCGCTGCAGGACGCCGGCGAAGCCGGTCAGCAGCACCATGAACAGGGTGGAGCGCTTGGACCGGGCCAACTCCCGCAGGCCGTCCGCGAGTTCGGCGGGCAGGTGGTGGACGAAGGAGCGGCCCCGGCCGTCCGGCACCGCCGGGCGCGGCCGGTCGGTGGGCAGGGACAGCACCGGCAGGTCACCGCCGCCGAACACCTTGCGCCAGTGGGCGAGGCTCTCCTCGTACTCGCCGGCGGCCACCCGGGCCCGCTCGCGGGCGGCCTCGGTGGCCGGGCCGGTGGTGAGCACCGGGAGCCGGGCGGCCCGGTCCTCCCGGGCGGCCAGGTAGAGCTCGCCCAGCTCGCGGGTGATCACCACGGTGGACAGGGTGTCGATCACGATGTGGTGCATCGAGAGGACCAGGACGTGCCGGTCGGCGTCCCGCTCCAGCAGCAGGGCCCGGAACAGCGGGCCCTCGGCGAGGTCGAAGCGGTGGGCGCCCTCGGCGGCGACCAGGTCGGCCACCGGGTCCGGGCTGCCGCCGTCGGCCGTGATCCGCCGCAGCACCGGGCCGGCGGGCGGCGCCAGCACCTGCTGGAACGGTTCGCCGTCCTGCTCCCGGAAGACGGTGCGCAGCGCGACGTGGCGTTCGACCAGCCGGCGCAGCGCGGCGTCCAGGGCCCGCGGGTCGAGCGGGCCGTCCAGGGCGATCGCCTTGACCTCGTTGTACTGCCCGCCGTCGGGCAGCATCCGGTGCAGGAACCACATCCGCTGCTGGGCGTAGGACAGCGGCGCGCCGCGCAGGGTGTCCCGGCGCAGGACGTCGAGCTGGGGCAGGCCGGCCGCCACCAGGTCGGGGGAGAGCCCGAAGTCCACGAAGGCGGCGATCTCGTCGGCGCCGGCCGCCCGCAGCTCGGACAGCACCCCCTGGACGCTCTCCGGGGTGCCGATCAGCGCGCGGGAGGCGCAGTAGCGCTCGTACGCGCGCTCCAGCACGTACTCCAGGTCGTCATCGCGGGCGCTCTCGTAGTCCAGGGTCAGGCCCAGGCTGTTGGCCATCTGCCCGAACAGCGAGAGCGAGGAGCGCAGGTAGTTGCAGAACGGCCGGTAGGCCTGCTCGCGGGCGGTGGCCAGGTCGGTGCCCAGGTAGGTGTGGACCAGCACGACCACCCGGCCGGCCTCCGGGTCGAGCCCGTGCTCGGCCCGGGTGCGCCGGTAGACCTCGATGTTCTCGGCCAGCTGGGAGATGTCCTGGGTCATCAGGTTGGTGATGACGCCGAGGTCGTGCCGGGCGGCCTCGCGGAAGCTGTCCGGGTTGCCGACGATCGCGGTGAACATGGGCGGCAGGTCCTGCAGGGGGCGCGGGTGCAGGGTCACCTCGATCGGCTCACCGTTGCCGTTGCGGCCCTGGTACGGCTCGCCGCGCCACAGCGCCCGGACGGTGTCGACCTGCCGGTGCATCAGCTCCTTGTGGCTGCCGTAGTTCTCGGGGAAGAACAGGAAGTCGTTGGGGTGCCAGCCGCTGGCGCAGCCCAGGCCGACCCGGCCGCCGGACAGGTTGTCGACCACCGACCACTCCTCGGCCACCCGCACCGGGTGGTGCAGCGGCAGCACGGCGCAGCCCGCGTTCAGCCGGATCCGGCTGGTCTCCCGGGCGAGGGCGGCGGCCAGCACCGAGGGGTTGGGGAAGATGCCGCCGAAGGAGTGGAAGTGGCGCTCCGGCAGCCAGACCGAGTGGAAGTCGTGCCGGTCGGCGAAGCGGGCGCTCTCCAGGACGATGCGGTACTTCTCGTCCTCCGGGGAGTCCAGCGGGTAGTCGCCGAAGAAGTAGAGGCTGAAGTCCACCGGCCGCTGCGGGTCGCTGACCGGCTGGTACGCGATCGGCTCCGCCCGGCCGCGCAGGGTCTCGGCGGGGACGGCGAGTTCGGCGGCCGGCCGGGGGGCCGGCAGGCGGACGCCGGGCGAGGCCGGGAAGAAGCCGCCGCGCCGCAGGTCGCGCAGCGACTCGCGGACCGCGTCGATCACGAACTCCAGGTCGCCGTCGGTGTGGGCGGTGGAGAGGAAGAAGTTGCGCCACTCCCACACGTAGACCCCGCGGGTCAGCAGGTGCGGGAAGAGCAGCTCCATGTCGGCCCGGGGCTCGAAGCGGAAGAGCGAGCCGAAGTGGGCCAGGCGCAGCGGGAACTCCTCCTCCTCGAAGAAGCCGTTCAGGGTGGCCGCCAGCTCGTCGGTGCGGGCGTTCAGCCGCTCCTGGAGGCCGGGGCCGGCCGCCTTGAGGTGGCGCAGCACCGCGCCCGCGGCGGTCATCGCCAGCGGGTGCTGGATGTAGGTGCCGCCGAAGAAGGTGGTGTCCTTGGGCGGGTAGCTGTCGTCCCCGTAGTCCCAGTGGCCGCCGTCGATCCCGTCCATGATGTCGGCCCGCCCGGCGATCGCGCCGATCGGGTAGCCGCCGCCCAGCACCTTGCCGTAGGTGGACATGTCGGGGGTGACGCCCCAGAAGCCCTCGGCGCCGCGCAGGTGGGGCCGGAAGCCGGTGAGCATCTGGTCGAAGACCAGCACGATGCCGAGCCGGGTGGTCAGTTCGCGCAGCGAGCGGACGAAGTCGGCGGGCTGGCGGCCGGGGTGGCGGCTCTGCACCGGTTCGACCAGGACGGCGGCGATCCGGTCGCCGTGCTCCTCGATGACCTTGAGGCTCTCCGGGTCGCCGTACCGCAGCACCAGCAGGTCGGCGACCGCGCTGCCGGGGATGCCGATGGAGACCGGGACGGTCTCCCGGTCGGCGCCGCGGCCCAGCGTCCGGCCCAGGGTCTGGTCGGAGTGGCCGTGGTAGGAGCCCTCGAACATGACGATCTTGTCCCGGCCGGTGTGCGCGCGGGCCAGCCGGATCGCCCCGGCGTTCGCCTCGGTGCCGGAGTTGGCGAAGGCGACCCTCTCGGTGCCGGTCAGCTCGGCCAGCAGCTCGGCGGCCTCGCCGGTCTCCGGACCGCGCGGGCCCAGCCGCAGGCCCGAGGACAGGTGCTCGCGGACGGCCTCGGAGACGAACTCCGGGTCGTGGCCGAAGAGCAGGACGCCGAAGCCCATGGTGATGTCGACGTACGCGTTGCCGTCGACGTCCTCCAGCCGGGAGCCCCGGGCCCGCCGGGCGGCGAGCGGGTAGAGCATCTCCTTGGTGCCGGAGCGGAAGCCGACCACGGCACGGCTGTCCGCCAGGGTGCGGCGGTGACGGCGGGTGATCGCCTTGGAGGCGGTGGTGCGGGCGGTGAAGCGGGCGACCAGCTCGTCCACGTGGGCGCGCTGCTGGTCGGTCAGGCCGCCGGAGGCCATGCCGGACTCGCGGGAGACGGTCACCCGGGGGCCGTGCACCTGCGGGGCGGGCGCCTCGGCGGCGGGTGCGGCGGGTGCCTCGGCGGCGGGTGCGGGGGCGACGGCGGGCGTCGGGACCGGGGCGGTGACGGGTACGGCCGCCGCCGGGGGCAGGGCCGCGGGCACGGGCGCCGCGGGGAGCGCGGGCGCGCCGCCGCCGGCCAGCAGGCCGAGCTGGTCGCGCATCAGGTCGGAGAACTGGCCGAGGAGCGCGAGCTGGCGCTCGATCAGGCCGGTGCCGTCGGTCACCGGCCGCAGCGCGGTGGGCACCGCCTGCGGGACGGTGGGCGCGACGGGCACGGGCTGGGGAACCGGCACCGCGGCCGGGGCCTGGACGGGCGGTGCCTGGACGGGCGGGGCCGGGTGGACGGCGGGTGCGCCCTGGGCCACCGGGGCGGCCTGGACGGCAACGGGAGCGGCAGCGGGAACGGCGGCCGGAGCGGGCACCGCAGCCGTGGCGGCCGCCGGAACGGGCGCGGGCTCGGGCTCCGCCACGGGCTCCGGCTCGGCGGCCGGCAGCAGCGTGGCCAGCACCGCCGGCTCCAGCCGGGAGGCGATCAGCCCGGCCAGCCGGGCCGGGGTGTCGGCCGCCTCGAAGAGTTCGCGCATCGACACCCGGACCCGGAACGCGCGCTCCAGGTCGCGGATCATGTTGATCATCGAGAGCGAGTCGGCGCCCAGGTCGAAGAACGGCTCGTCCGTCCCGACCGAGGCCTCGTCGTAGCCGAGCTGGCGGGCCGTCTGCTCGACGACCCGGCGCAGGACGGCCTGCTCGGCGAACTCCTCGGGGCTCGGCGTCGGTGCGGCGGCCGGCGTCGCGGCCGGTGCGCTCTGCTGGGGTGGGTCCTGGCGCATGGCGGGGTCCTCGGTGGTGGGCCGGGCAGGGGCGGTGAACCAGTGGCGGCGGCGTTGGAAGACGGTGGTGGGCAGCGGGACGCGGCGGGCAGGCCCGTCCGGCCAGTCCCGGGCGGCGGCGAAGCGGGCCCAGTCGAGCGGGACGCCGTGCGACCACAGCGCGGCCGCGGCGGCGTCGAACTGCTGCTCCGGCGAGGCGCCGCGCCGGCCGCCGGCGACGAAGTGGCGGTGCGGCAGCTCCCGGCGGCCCATGCCGGTCAGCGTCGGGTGCGGGCCGAGCTCCAGGAACAGCTCGTGGTCCAGTCCGTCCAGCGCGGCGAGCACCTGGTCGAACCGGGCGGTCTCCCGGGTCTGCCGCAGGAAGTACTCGGGCGTCGGGACGGTCCCGGGGGCCAGCACCTCGCCGCCGAGGTTGCTGACCAGCGGGACGGCCAGCGGCCGCAGGCGCAGCCGGGCCAGCTGGTCGCGGAAGGGGTCGAGCATCGGGTCGAGCAGGCGGGAGTGGAACGCCCGGTCGGTGGCCAGGCGTTCGGTGGTCACCCCGTCGGCGGCCAGTACGGCCTCGGCGGCGGCGATCTCGCGCGGCGGGCCGGCCAGCACGCACTGGCCCTTGCCGTTGACCACGGCCAGGTCCACCCCGGGCAGCCAGTCGCCGAGCCCGGCCAGCCGGTCCGGGCCGGCCGAGACCACCGTCATGGCGCCCGGTTCGGTCAGCCGGTGCATCAGCCGGCCGCGCAGCGCCGTCAGGAACATCCCGTCGGCCAGGTCGAGCGCGCCGGCCGCGTGGAAGGCCGCGTACTCCCCGGCGCTGTGCCCGGCGACCGCGGCGGGACGCACGCCGAGCTCCTGCCAGAGCCGCAGGTAGGCCGCTTGGAGGGCGAACAGCGCGGGCTGCGCCGCCTCGGTGGTCCAGGTGTCCTCGGTGCCCTGCGCGGCGGGGTCGAGCAGCAGCGGCAGCAGCGGCTCGTCCCAGGCCGCGCGGTGCAGCCGGTCGCACTCCTCCAGGACGGCGCGGAAGACCGGGAACGCGGCGTGCAGTTCGGCGGCCATGCCCCGGTACTGGGATCCCTGGCCGGTGAAGAGCAGCACCGGCCGGACCTCGCCGCGCCCGGTCTCGCGGTGGGCCGCGCCGGCGGTGGGCCGGCCCGCCAGGAAGGCGTCCAGGCCCTTGCGCAGGGCGGCCGGGTCGGGGCCGGTGACGGCCAGCCGGTGGCGCAGCGCGCGCCGGCCGGCGCCGAGGGTGAGCGGCAGGTCGCCGGGTGCCAGGGCGGGTTCGGCGTCCAGCCGGTCGCGGAGCAGTCCGGCCAGCTCGGTGAGGCCCTGGGCGGTGCGGGCCGACAGCGGCAGCACGGTCGGGGCCGGCCGCGGCGCGGGCACCGCGGCGGTGGCCGGAGCCTGCTCCAGCACCAGGTGGGCGTTGGTGCCGCCGACGCCCAGGGCGCTGACCCCGGCCCGGCGCGGGGTGGGGCCGTCCGGCCAGTCCCGGCGCTCGGCGGCGAGCCGGAACGGGCTGCCGGCCAGCTCCAGCGCGGGGTTGGGGCTGGTGAAGTTCACCAGCGGCGGGACGGTGCCGTGCCGCAGCACCAGCAGCGCCTTGATCAGGCCCGCCATTCCGGCGCAGGTGTCCAGGTGGCCGATGTTGGGCTTGACCGAGCCGAGCGAGCAGAACCCGGCGGCCTCGGTCCGGGACCGGAACGCCTGGGCCAGCGCCCGGAACTCGATCGGGTCGCCGAGCGGGGTGCCGGTGCCGTGGGCCTCGATGTAGCCGATGCTCTCGGCCGGTACGCCCGCGAGGTCCAGGGCCCGGCCGACCACGGCCGCCTGCCCGTCCACGCTGGGCGCGGTGTAGCCGACCTTCCGGCCGCCGTCGTTGTTGACGGCGGAGCCGAGGATCACCCCGTGCACGGTGTCGCCGTCGGCGAGCGCCCGGTCGAGGCGCTTGAGCAGGACGGCGGCGACGCCGTTGCCGCCGACCGTGCCGCCCGCGTCGGCGTCGAAGGCCCGGCAGGCGCCGTCGGGGGAGAGGATCGACCCCTCCTCGTAGCGGTAGCCGGCGGCCTGCGGGATGTGCAGGGCGGCGGCCCCGGCGAGGGCCAGCTCGCAGTCGCCCGCCAGCAGGGACTGCACGGCCAGGTGCACCGCGACCAGCGAGGTGGAGCAGGCCGTCTGCACGCCGATCGCCGGACCGGTGAGGCCCAGCCGGTAGGCGACCCGGGTGGCGGCGAAGTCCGCCTGGTTGCCGATCGCGGTCTGCAGGGCGGCCACCGGTTCGGCCGGGTCGGCGGTGGCGGCCAGGGTGTGCTGGTAGTAGTTGCGCAGCGCGTACAGGGTCATCCCGGTTCCGGCGAAGACCCCGACCCGGCGCTCCGGGTCCGGTGCGTCGTAGCCGCCGTCCTCCAGGGCCTGGCGGCAGATCTCCAGCAGCAGGCGCTGCTGCGGGTCCATCAGCGCGGCCTCGGTGCCGCTGATCCCGAACGCCTCGGCGTCGAAATGGTCGACGTCGGTGAGCGCCCCGGTGACCGGGACGAAGTCGGGGTGGCGGTACTCCTCCGGGCGCAGTCCGGCGGCGGCCAGCTCCTCCTCGGTGAACCGGGTGGTGCTCCGGACGCCCTCGACGATGTTCCGCCAGTACTGCTCGGGGGTGTCGGCGCCCGGCAGGCGCAGCGCCAGGCCGACGATCGCCACCCGGCGGTCGTCGCCCGGCCCGGCGTCGGTGCCGGCGGCGGCGGCGGGGGAGCGGAGCGGAGCGGTGGGTGCGGCCGGTTCGGCGGCCAGGTGCTCGATCAGGGCGTCCACGGTGGGGTGGCGGAACAGCTCGGTGGGCGCCGGGGGCGTGGGCAGCACGGCGCTGAGCGCGCCGTGCACCCGCATCAACTGGAGGGAGCCGATGCCGAGTTCGGCGAGCGGGCGGCCCGGGTCCAGCGGGGTGTCCAGGACGGACTCGAAGGCGTCCAGGACGAGTCGGCGCAGCCCGGACGGTGCGGTCCGGCCGGTGCCCGGGACGGGCTGTGCGGCGGGCCGGCCGTCCGCTGCCGCGGTGCCCGGTGTCGTGGTGTCCGGTGCCGTGGTGGACGGTGTCGTGGTGCCCGGTGCCGGGGCGGCGGCGGTCACCGGGCGGGGTGCGGTGGCGCGCAGCCGGCGCCGGGCGGCGGGGGAGCTCGGGTCCGGACCGGCGTACCGGTGACCCGGGGCGCCGGCCAGCAGCAGGGCGGCCAGTCGGCGCCCGTGGGCGGCGCTCAGCACGGCGATGCCCCGGCCGGTGGCGGCCTGCTCGTTCTCCGTGTCGCGGTTCATGCCGACCCCGCGCCACAGGCCCCAGGAGATCGTCCAGGCCGGGGTGCCGCTCTCGCGGCGCAGCCGCTCGACGGTGCTCTCCAGGTAGCGGTTGGCGGCGGCGTAGCCGGTGGAGCCGACCGCCTCCTGGAGGCCGATCATCGAGGAGAAGGCGACGAACTGTGCTCCGGGCCGTTCCTTGACCAGCTCGATGAGGTGGTCGGTGCCCTCGGCCTTGGTCCGGACGGCCTCCCGCCAGCCCTCGGTGCCGGTGTCGGCGAGGAGCGCGAGCCGGTAGCCGCCGGCCAGGTGGAGCACGCCGTCCAGCGGCGCCTGCCACTCCCGTTCGGCCTCGGCGACGACCTCCGCCACCTGCTGACGGTTCGTCACGTCGGCCTGGCGGTAGCCGACCTGACCGCCCTGGGCGGCCAGTCGGCGCAGTGCGGCCCGGCGTTCGGCGGCCTCGGCGGTCGGGGCGTCCAGGTCGCTGCGGCCGACGATCAGCAGTCGGGAGCCGTACTCGCGCAGCAGCCCGGGCAGCAGCTCGGCGGCGATCCCGCCGAGGCCGCCGGTGACGAGGTAGCGGGCGCCGGGGGTGAGCAGCGAGCAGCCCGCCCCGGACGGCGCGGAGGCGGCCTCGACCGTTTCCAGCCGGGGGACCCAGGGGCGGCCGGCGCGCCAGGCGGATTCGGGGTCGGGCCGGGGATCGGTGAGCAGGGTGAGCAGGGCGCCGGCCTGTTCCGCGGCCGGTGCCTCGCGTGGCAGGTCGAGGTGCCGGGCGGCGGGCACCAGTTGTTCGGCTCGCGCCCCGGCGGTCAGCGCCGCGGTCAATGCGGCGGTGGGACTGGGGAGTTCTCCGGGGAGTACGGCGTGCAGCCCGGCGCTGACCGAGACCAGCTCGCGGAGCGGCGGCCGGGCCGGGAGCGCCCGGAGCAGGGCGAGCAGTGCCTCGTCCGGCCGGGCCGGTCCGTCGGCCGTCGCGCTCCAGAGGTAGACCAGCCGGTCGGCCGTCCGGTCCCCGAGGGCCCGCAGCCAGTCCTCGGGGTCGGTGGTCGGCGGCCGGTCCACCACCAGGGCGTTCGGCAGGGCGGTGGCCAGGGCCTCGGTGAGGGTGCCGGGGCCGGCCGGGCCGAGCAGCAGGATCGTTTCGTCCGCCAGCGGAGCGGCCACGGCCTGCGGAACCGGGCGGGGCTCCCAGCCGAGCCGCCGCACGCAGTCCGGCAGCGTCCGGGAGTTGGCCTCGGCCAGGTCCAGCGCCACGACGTGGTCGTCGAGTTCGCCGTCCAGCAGCCGGCGACGCAGCGCGGTGCGCTGGATCTTGCCGCTGGTGGTGCGGGGGAACTCGGCCGCCGGGACGGGGAGCACCAGGGCGGGCGCGGGCTGTCGGCGGGCCGCCAGCAGCTGCCGCACCTCGGCGGCGACGGGCGGCGCGGGGGCCTGCGGGTCGCTCTGGACGTAGGCGATGACCAGCTGCTCGGTGCCGGTGCGTTCGTCCGGCACCCCGAAGGCCGCGACGTGTCCGGAGCGCACCCCCGCCACGGAGGCCACCACGTCCTCCAGCTCGTGGCAGAAGTAGTGCACGCCGTTGACGATGATGATCTCCTTGCGACGGCCGGTGAGCACCACCTCGCCGTCGGTCAGGAAGGCGAGGTCCCCGGTGTCGAACCAGTCGTCGCCGACGAAGGCCTCCTGGTTGGCGGCCGGGTTGTTCAGGTACCCCGGCGTCACCCGGCCGGAGCGGACCTGGAGCCGGCCGACCCAGTGCTCGGGCAGCGCCCGCCCGTTGTCGTCGGTGACCCGCATCCGGGTGCCGGGCGCGGGCCGTCCCATGCTGAGGAAGCCGGTGCCGCGCTCCGCCGAGTCCGGGTCGGCGGGCTCCAGCCGGCCGCTGAGCGAGTCGGTGCGCACCAGCCGGCGGGAACCGTCCTCGTGGTAGCGCTTGTAGGTGATCACCGTGCAGGTCTCGGCCATGCCCCAGCCCAGCAGCAGGTGCTCGGGGCGGACGCCGAACGGGGCGGTGGCGGCCAGGAACTCGTCCAGCACCGCCTCGGTGCACTGCTCGCCGGCGTTGATCAGCGACTTGACCGCGGACAGGTCCCAGTGGCGTCCGGGCCCGGCGGCCCGGACGGCCTCGGCGACCAGCCGGTAGCCGAAGTTGGGCGACCAGGAGTGCGCGCCCCGGTAGCGCTCCAGCGCGTCCAGCCAGACCAGCGGGTCGGCGAGGACGAGTTCGGTGGGCACCTGCACCTGGTCGGCGGCCAGCACCACGTCGCGCAGGTGGAACATCAGCAGTCCGGCGACGTGGTCCAGGGGCAGCCAGTTGACCGTGGTGTCGGCCGGATCGCAGCCGTTCGCGACGGCTCCGGCGGTGTACTCCAGGATGCCGCGGTGGGTGATCTGCACCGCCTTGGACCGCCCGGTGCTGCCGGAGGACAGCTGGAGGATCGCGACGTCGCCGGGGGCGGGGGCGTGTTCGGCGGCCGCCGGCCGGTCGCCGTCGACGGGCCGGTCGACGGCGATCACCCGCAGGCCCGGCGCCGGGTACAGCTCCCCGAGCCGCTCCAGGCCGGCCACCGCCGGCCCGCAGGCGAGCACCGGCGGCTCCTCCAGGGTCTGCCAGGCGTGCCAGAGCTTCTCCAGGACGGGGTTGCGCTCGTGGTAGTCCGGCGGGCGTGCCACCGTCACCGGCTGCACCCCGCCCAGCAGGCAGGCCCACAGGGTGGGGAAGTAGAGCTCCGGGTCCGGGACCTGGAGGATCACCCGGTCCCCGGCCCGCACTCCGGCGGAGGCCAGGGTGGTGAGGATCTCGCGCGATCGGGCCAGGAGTTGACGGTAGGTCAGCCGGGTCGCCTCGCCGCCCGCCCGGACCAGGTGCAGCCCCCGGTCGGGGTGCAGCTCGGCGGCGCGCAGCAGCGCCTCGGGCAGCGTCCGGGGCGCGTCCGGCGCGGGTGCGTGCAGCGGGGCGCCGACGGCCTCCGTCCCGGGGCCCGCGGGCGCGGCCGCCGGCTCCGTCGGGGCGGTGCCGGCCGTCGCCGACCCCTCCCCGAACGGCCGCCAGCGGTCGGTGAGTTCACGCAGGTGGCGCAGGGCGGGGCCGGGTGCGGCCGGCGCCCGGGTGAGCGCCGCGGCCAGGGCGGCGGCGTCGGGTTCGCCCTCGGGGGTGCGGACGATGCCGTCCAGGAGGTGCACCTCGGCGCTCGGGTCGGCGTCCAGCAGCGCCGCGGCGGCCCGGCGGCGCAGGGCCTCGGGATCGCCGTCGACGGCGGGCACCAGGTAGGCCCGCAGGCCTGGGCGGCCGTTCCCGTGCTCGACGGGCAGCAGCGCGCAGTCGGCGATCTCGGGGCGCAGCAGCAGTCGGGCTTCCAGGGTTCGCAGCCGGCCGTGGTCGGGACCGGTGGGGCTCATGACGTTCGGCACCTTTCGGATCGGTGCCGGGGCGCGGGTGTGGGCCGCCCCGGGTCGGGGAGGGGAGCGGAGACGGGTGGCGCGTACGGCGCGGAGGCGCCGGGGCGGTGCGGGGGAAAGCGCGGTGTCGCCTACGGCGCGGGCGCCGGAGGGGTGGTGCGAAGGAGCGGTGTCGCGTGCGGCGTGGGGGTGTCGCGGGAGTGGTGCGTCGGGCCGGTGTCGGGTACGGCGCGGGGCGCCGGGGTGGTGGCGGGGGCCGGTGGGCGGGCCGCTCAGCGGCGGCGGGTGCGGGCGACCAGGACGAGGAAGGCGAGCGCCAGCACGATCGGGACGGCGTGCGAGACGCCGACCACGGTCAGCGGGCTGACCACCGCCAGCAGTGAGCCGCTCAACAGCATCCCGGTGCCCATGCCGACGTTCTCGGCGGACGCGAGGATGCCGAAGGCCTCGCCGCGCCGCTCGTCGGCGAGGGCCTGGATCCGGGTGGTGTAGGAGATCTCGGTGAAGCCGTCACCGAGGCCGGCGCCGATCGCGACCAGCAGGAAGAGCGGGGTCGGGAGGTCGGTGAAGACCAGGATGAAGCAGGCGGACATCAGGCAGGTGCCCAGCGCGAAGCCGCGCTCGCCGGGCTCGATGCCCCGGCGCAGCATGAACCGGGAGACCAGTTGCTGGGCGCCGAGGTTGCCGATCGCCCAGGTGGCCCAGAAGGTGCCGAGCAGTGCGGCCGGGTTGTCGGGGGAGGACAGGTTGGCGAAGACCGGCAGGCTGATGTTGTGGGCCGCGGAGCCGAAGGCGTCCAGCAGTCGGATCCCCGCCATGGCGCCCACCACCGGAGCGGCCCGCAGGACGACCAGTGCCTGCCACCGGGGGCCGCGCTTCCCGGCTGCCGGCGCGGGTTCCTCCGGTTGGGTCGCGGGTTCCTCCGCCGGGACGGCCCGGGTGGGCAGGGGCAGCCGGATCACCAGTGCCCCGAACAGGACGAAGCTGGCCGCGTCGATGAGCAGCGCGGCCCGGAATCCGGCCCAGGCCACCACCACGCCCGCGGAGGCGAAGCCGAGCACCATCGCCGTCGAACGGCAGCTCGCCATCAGGCTGTTGGCCCGGGCGCGGCGCTCGGCACCGACCATCTCGGGGATGCTGGTCCGCAGCGCGACGGAGGCCACCGCGGCGGCGCCGCCGAGGACCAGGGCGAGCGGGTAGAGCACGGGGATGCGCATCGAGGCCGGGACGAGGGCGACGACGACCAGTGCCAGCGCCTGGGCCAGGGCGCAGCCCGTCATCAGCCGCCGTCGCTCCAGCCGGGCCACCAGCCGTCCGGCGACCAGCCCGCCGACGAGGCCGCCGCCCAGTCGCAGGACCAGGTACCCGGCCGTGCCGAGGGCGTTGCCGGCGGCCTCGTAGGCGAACAGGCTCAGCGCGACCAGGTCGAGCTGGCTCCCGTACATGTTCAGGGCGTCGCCCGCGGCCAGCCGGTAGAAGACCCGGGGCAGCTTGCTCGTGGTCTGGTGCGTTGCTTCCAATGCGGTGTCCGGCACCGTGGTCCCCCCGGGCACGCCATATATGGCGGTTCAGTGTGACATTGCACCGCAACCTAGAGGGTGAACGGGTGTCAGATCAATGCTTAGATCATTTCCTGTCCAAAAGATCGCGCACTCGGCCGACTTACTGTCATCTTTCGCGCCACCCTGGCCAATTGTTGGCGTACGGACAGGCGGGCGGAGTGATCGACGCGGGGGTCAGCGGCGGCCGAAGAGCCTGCCGAACCAGCCCTTGCCCGCGCCGCCCCGGGCGGCGCAGTCGCAGCGGGCGGACGCGGGCACCCCGGCCAGGACCTGCTCCACGTGCATCCCGCACCCGGCGAAGGTCGGCTTCCCGCAGGTGCGGCAGGCGACTCGTCGGCACATCCCGTTCTCCGTTCTCCGGGCCCCCAGGGGTGGGGCCGCCCTGTCAATATACCCCACCCCGTATTCGTAATGTCGGATTCGTCCGGCCGCCGGGGCCGGAACGGCGGCAGGGCGAGACCGGTGCGCGGAGAACCGGCGTGCAGAGGGCCCGCGTGCGGGAAATCGGCGTGCGGAGAAGGAGTGCGCCGAGAAGGGGCGCCGAGGAGGGAGCTGTCAGGCCGTCCCGGGCCGGGCCTGCGGAATCGCGTACGTCAGCGTGGCGCTGGCCACCAGGACGCCGTCGGCGTCCAGCAGCTCGGCCAGGACCACGCACAGCCGGCGCCCGAACTTGGCCGTCCTGGCGTGCACGCGCAGCGCCCCGGGGCGCGGCCGGTTGAGGAAGCTGATCTGCAGCGAGCTGGTCAGCGCCATCAGGGTGGGCCCGAGCCGGGCGTTGATCAGGAGGAACGCGGCCAGGTCGCACAGCCCGGCCTGCTCCGGGCCCGAGACGGTGCCGCCCGGGCGGGTGCGCAGCCGGTCGCCGTCCACCGCCATGGTCAGGGCGTGGCCGTCCACGTCGGTCACCCGGCAGGCGGCGTAGTCGGGGAACTGGTCGGTGATCAGCTCATTGAGCCGGTCGGGGCCCAGGAGGACGTCGACGGTGGCGACCCCCGTGTTCGAGTCGGTGGTCATGGGGGTCAGCGTAACCGTCGGCCCGGCGGTACGCCCGGCGTGGTCCAGGCCTGCTTCCGGCCAGCTTCGTTTTCCGTGGTCAACCGCCAAGATCCGTTACAGGAACGATAATTGCGCATGTCGCGCCGGTGTCGCGATGGCCGGAACCAGTCCCTCCGGCGCTGTCGGGTGGCCGAATCCGTCCGGCACGATTCGTGAGGGACCTTGTTCGGCCCAAAATGCAGCACCTACGCTCCGAGGAAGTTCAGCGGAGCCGCCACGGGGCTCCGCCGGCCGCTGGGGGGCGGCGTCCTTTTCCTTGTGGTCGTCATCGAGAGCCTCGGTGGAAACCGCCCCGGCCGCTCCCACCCGACCATGTCCTGCTTCGGATTCCTGCTTCAGAGACGGGGTGTTGTGCCATGGGGATTTCCATTCTGGACGACGAGGCGGTGGTGGTCCGCACGCCCGACGAGTTCCTCGCGATGCCGGAGGAGTACCGGGAGATCGCGATCCGCGGCATGGTGGTCAACACCGAGGGCGAGCTCTCCGGCGGCGACGACTACGTGCAGGTCTTCCTGCCGCTGGCCCCCGACGCGGAGGAGCGGCAGGTCTGCGCCGAGCGTGCCGCCGAGGAGTACGACCACTACAAGATCGGCAAGCGGGTCCTCGCCGAGATCGGCGTGGACACCGGCTACATGGAGAAGCAGACCCTGGCCGAGCGGAACCTGTTCCGGGCCCAGGAGTTCCACAACTGCACCACCTGGGCCGAGCGCGGGATCTTCTCCTACATCGGGGAGGAGACGGCCATGGTGATGATCTCCGAGTTCGCGCAGAGCAGCTACCGCCCCTGGGCCGACGCGGTGCGCACCATCATCCTCGACGAGAAGGTGCACATCGCCCACGGCGCCCGGGTGTGCCGCAACCTCGCCGCCACCGACGACGGCCGCGAGCAGCTCCAGCAGGCCCTGGACCGGCTGTGGCCGACCTTCATCCGGATCTTCGGCAGCCCGCGCTCCGAGCGCGCCAGGCTGGCCGTCCGCTTCGGCCTGCGACAGACCACCAACGGCCAGGCCTGCGACCTGTGGCGGGAGAAGGTCACCCCGCGCATCAAGAACCTGGGTCTGCGCCTCCCGGAGTAGCAGTCGCAGCAGCACGCCGATCCCGCGACTCCCGAGGAGCCCACCGCCATGGCAACACCCGTCACCATCGAACAGCGCCCGCTGAGCCGGCGCGAGGCCAAGGCGCGAACCGCCGAACTCCTCGCCGACCGGCCCGACCTGGCCGAACGTCTGCACCGGCTGCGCCGGCTGGGGCGCGAGGTCCGGTCCTGCGAGGTCCACCTCACCAACACCTGCAACATCCGCTGCAAGGGCTGCTGGTACTTCGAGGGCGGCTTCGACACGGCCGTCAAGGAACTCTCCGACCTGGACCGCATCCGGGCCTTCGCCCGCAAGCTGGCCGACGACGGCGTCAACCAGGCCACCCTGATCGGCGGCGAGCCCACCCTCGTCCCGCGCCGGGTCGAGGCCTTCGTCGAACAGCTGCCGTACATCACCATCTCCACCAACGGCCTGCGCCCGATGCCCAAGCAGGGCTTCGAGAAGATCGCCATCGCGGTCAGCATCTTCGGCGGCGGCCCGCTCGACGACGACCTGCGCGCGATCCGGGTCAACGGCTCCAAGTTCACCGGCCTGTTCGACACCGCGCTCAAGCACTACCGCGACGACCAGCGGGCGCTGTTCATCTACGCGCTCTCCGAGGCCGGGGTCGAGCACATCGAGCCCACCGTGCGGAAGATCGCCGAGAACGGCAACATCGTCACCTTCAACTTCTACAGCGAGCACGGCACCGAGACCCCGCTGAAGATCGCCAACGAGCAGCGGGTGCTGGACGAGGCGCAGCGGGTCAAGGACCTCTACCCGCACGCGGTGGTGAGCCACCCGTACTTCATCCGGACCCTGGTGACCGGCCGGACGCACTGGGGCGGCCGCTTCGGCTACGACGTCTGCCCCAGCCTCAGCGTCGACGCCCCCGAGCACGAGGACCGCGTCGCCAACGGCAACCCGGTCATCCCCGGCTTCAACGTCTGGGGCGCCGACTACGAGTCGCTCCAGTTCTGCTGCACCTCCGGCGACTGCGGCGGCTGCCGGGACAGCCAGGCCGTCTACAGCTGGCTGGTGGTCAGCGCCAACCGTTTCCTGGACGACGCGGCCCGGCTGGAGCAGTGGCTGGACATCGCCGAGAGCTACTGGCGCCAGTGGCACTGGGCCCCGTACCACGCGAGCAAGGCCGGCCCCACGGCCTGAGCCCACTGCCCCTGCGCGCCGTCCCCGGCCACCGCCCCCACGGCACCGCCCGTACGTCCCCCGCACCGCCACCGCCGCCCCGCGCGGACGAGGAGAGCCATGCCCGACACACTGGACCGCACCGCCATCGAGAACTTCGTCGTCGACGCCCTGGTCGACCTCGGCGTCGAACGCGAGGGCATCGTCGACGACGCCGCCCTGGACGAGCTGGAGATCGACTCGCTCGACATGGTCGAGCTCAGCCAGTCCATCCGCAAGCAGCTGGGCATCCCGGTGAAGCCCAAGGACTTCGACCAGCTGTACACCGTCGGCGAGGTGCTCGCCCTGTGCCGCCACAAGGCCGGGCTGGAGTGACGCCCCGGGCCGTCGTCACGGGCCTGGGCGCGGTGACCCCGCTGGGCGTGGGCGCCGACGAGCTGCACCGGCGCGCGGTGGCCGGCGAGAGCGGGCTCGCCGACGGGCTCGGGCTGTGCCGGGACTTCCGGCCCGCCGACCACCTGTCGCGCCAGCAGATCCGCCGCACCGACCGCTTCACCCAGCTCGCGCTCGTGGCCGCCGCCGAGGCCCTGGCCCAGGCGGGATGGACGGACGGCCCGCCGCCCTACCCCGCCGAGCGGGTCGCCTGCGTGGTCGGCTGCGCGCTCGGCGGGACGGCGAGCTTCGAGAGCCAGGCCGAGGTGCTCCGGCAGCAGGGCGGGGACTTCGTCTCCCCGCTCATGGTGCCCGCCATGATGGCGAACGCCGGGGCCTCGCAGATCGCCCAGCGGTACGGCTTCCGGGGCGAGGCGCTCTGCCTGGCCTCGGCCTGCAGCAGCGCGACCCAGGCGATCGGCACCGCCCTGCTGCTGCTCGCCGCCGGCGCCGCCGACGCGGTGGTGGTCGGCGGCGCCGAGGCCTCCACCTCCGACCTGGTGCGGGCCGCCTTCCGGACCGCCGGCGCGCTGTCCGAGAGCGGCCGCTCGGTGCCCTTCGACCGCGACCGGGACGGCCTGCTGATCGGCGAGGGCGCCGGAATCCTGGTGCTGGAGACGGCCGGTGGCGCCGCCGCCCGGGGCGCCACCGTGCTCGGCGAGGTGCTCGGCTACGGCGCCACCTGCGACGCCCACCACCTCACCGCCCCGGACCCGACCGGGGAGCCCGCGGCCCGCGCCGTCACCCTGGCGCTCGACGCGGCCGGGGTCACCCCCGGACAGCTCGGCTACCTCAACGCGCACGGCACCGGCACCGTCCTCAACGACCGCTCGGAGTGCGAGGCGCTGCGGCTGGCCCTCGGACCGGCTCTGGAAGGGATTCCGCTGTCCTCCACCAAGTCCTGCACCGGCCACCTCTTCGGCGCGGCCGGCGCGGTCGAGGCCATCGCCACCCTGCAGGCGCTGCGCCACGCCACCGCCCCGCCCACCGTCGGGCTGCGCGAGCCCGACGAGAAGCTCGGCCCGCTGAACCTGATCCACCGCGCCACCGCGCTCGCCGCCCCCGCCCTGCCCGGCGGCCGCCGGGCAGGGCTCTCCACCTCCTTCGGGTTCGGCGGACACAACGCGGCCCTGGTGCTGGCGGCAGCCGACGCGATCGGTACGACGAAAGGCCAGGAGTGATGCTCGGCTTCCACGGACGCCGCTATCTGATCACCGGGGTGCTCAACCAGGACTCCATCGCCTGGCACACCGCCAGGGCGCTCCAGGAGGCGGGCGCGGAGGTCCTGCTCACCGGTTTCGGCCGGGCCCGGCGGATCACCGAGAAGGCGGCGGACGTCCTGCCCCGCCCCACCGAGGTGCTGGAACTGGACGTCACCCGGCCCGAGGACTTCACCCGGCTGGTCAAGGAACTGGAGCAGCGCTGGGGCGGGGTCGACGGCGTGCTGCACGCCGTCGCCGCCGCACAGCAGACGGCGCTGAGCGGCAACTTCCTCACCACCCCGCCCGAGGCCGCCGGACAGGCGCTGCACACCGCCGCCGTCTCCCTGCACTCGCTGGCCACCGCGCTCGCCCCGCTGCTCACCGCCGACGGACGGCGCGGCAGCGTCGTCGGGCTGGACTTCGACGCCAGCGGCGCCTGGGCCGGCTACGACTGGATGGGCGTGAGCAAGGCGGCCCTCGGCGCGGTCTGCCGCTACCTGGCGATGTACCTCGGGCCGTCCGGCATCCGGGTCAACCTGGTGGCGGCCGGCCCGGTGGAGACCGTCGCCGGGCAGGCGATCAGCACCTTCGACCGGATCGCCGACCGCTGGCAGGCCGAGGCCCCGCTCGGCTGGGACCGCAGCGACCCGGCCGTGGTCGTCGGACCGGTGCTGTTCCTGCTCTCCGACCTCGCGGCCACCGTCAGCGGGGAGATCCTGCACGCGGACGGCGGGATGCACGCCGTCCGGATGGGTACCGGCCCGGCCTTCGCGGAAGGGGGCGCGGCATGACGGCGGCCATCGTGGGCGTGGGCGCGGCACTGCCCGAACGCGTCGTCCCCAACGCCTACTTCGAGCGGATCGGCGCCTCCCCGGAGTGGATCGTCAAACGGACCGGCATCGAGGAGCGCCGCTTCCTCGCGCCGGACGGCCGGCTCGCCGACCTCGTGGTGGCCGCCGCCGAGCAGGCGCTGCGCAGCGCCGGGCGCACCGCCGCGAGCATCCGGCACGTCGTGGTCGCCACCATCACCCCCGACCGGGTCACCCCCGGGGTGTCGGTGGAGGTCGCCGCCCGGCTCGGGATGCCGCAGGCCACCGCCTTCGACCTGCACGCGGCCTGCGCCGGGTTCGTCTACGGCCTGGACCACGCCGCCGCGCTGATCGAGACCGGCCGGGCCGGGGCGGTGCTGGTCTGCGGCGCCGACGCGCTGACCCGGATCACCGACCACGAGGACCGCGGCACCGCGGTGCTGCTGGCGGACGGCGCCGGCGCCGCCGTGGTCGCCGACGTGCCCGGCGCGCCCGAACCGTGCTTCTCGCTCGGCAGCGACGGCGAGCAGATCCCGCTGCTGTACGCCGACCGGGACGACCGCAAGCTGCGGATGGACGGCCGGGAGGTGTTCGACCACGCGGTGGAGAAGATGTCCGCCGCCACCCGGGAGGTGCTCGCCCGGCGCAGCCTGACCTGCGAGGACCTCGACCTGTTCGTCGCCCACCAGGCCAACGCCCGGATCGTGCGCGCGGTCGGCAAGGAGGTGGGGCTGCCCCCGGAGCGGCTCTACCTGAACGTCCACCGGGTCGCCAACACCTCGGCGGCCTCGATCCCGCTGGGCCTGACCCACGCCCGCGAGGAGGGCCTGCTGGACGGCCCGAAGCTGCTCGGCCTCGCCGCCTTCGGCGCGGGCATCACCTGGGGCGCCGGGGTGATCGGCTGGCGGCCGGGCGCCGGCGCCGACCGGGAGGCGCGGGCGTGAAGACCCCCCGGTTCCCCGTGATCGCCGAGATCGCCGCGCCCGACGGGGCCCGGCTCACCGTCCGGGCACTGGCCCGGCCCGAACCGGCCGCCCCGGTGGTGATCGTCCTGCCGGCGATGGGAACGGCCGCCCGGCACTACACCCCGCTGGTCCGCGCCCTGCACGCGGCCGGCCTGAGCGTGGCCACCTGCGACCTGCGCGGCCACGGCGAGAGCCGGCCGGTGCCGCGGCACGGGGTCGCCTTCGGCTTCCGCGAGCTGGTCGAGCACGACTTCGGGGCGGTGCTCGACGCGGTCGCCGGGGCGTTCCCGGGCGCGCCGCGCCTCCTGCTCGGGCACAGCCTGGGCGGGCAGCTGGGCCTGGTGCACTGCGGCGTCTTCCGGCCCCGGCTCGCCGGCGCGGTGCTGGTGGCCAGTGGATCGGCCTGGTACCGGACCTTCGGCCCGCGGGCGGGCCTGCGACGGCTGGCACTGAGCCAGTTCTCGATCGTCGCCTCGGCGGTGGTCGGGTACTGGCCGGGCGAGCGGTTCGGCTTCGGCGGCCGCGAGTCGGCCCGGCTGATGCGGGACTGGGCGCGGCAGATGCGCACCGGCCGCTACCGGGTGCGCGGCGCGGTCACCGACTACGAACGGGCGCTGGCCCGGGTCGACCTGCCGGTGCTGGCCGTGGACGTGCAGGGCGACGAGCTCGCGCCGCCGCGGGCCGTCGACCACCTGTGCGCCAAGCTGCCGTCGGCCCGGGTGGAGCGCTGGAGTTACACCGCCGAACAGGCGGACGGCCGCCCGCTGGACCACTTCCGCTGGATCCGGCACAACCGCGGGCTGGTGGAGCGGATCGCGCCGTGGATGCTCGCCGCCGCCGCGGGAGCCGCCGCGGGCGCCGCTTCGGGCGACGCCTCGGGCGCCGACGAGAGCGTCGGTGAGCGCACCGGCGAGAGCGCCGCGCCGCGCGGCGGCGTCCGACCGACCGTATGACGATGAGACCGAGCCCCGCCGCCCCGAGGAGCGCCCGCATGTCCGCCGTCCCCGACCCGTCCGACAGAAACGCCGACGCGCCGCACGGCGGCCCCGGCCGACCGCCCGGCCTCCCCGGCGACCCGCACGGCATTCCCGACCTGCTCACCGCGACCGCCGCGCGCTGTCCGGAACACCCCGTCCTGCGGCTCGACGAGGAGGTGCTGAGCTTCGCCGACCTGGACGCGCTCAGCGCCCGGGCCGCGCACTGGCTGGCCGGGCTCGGCGTCGCGCCCGGCGACCGGGTCGCCGTGCTGCTGCCGAACGTGCCGCAGTTCGCGGTGCTGTACTACGGCATCCTGCGCGCCGGGGCGGTGGTCGTCCCGATGAACCCGCTGCTCAAGGCCCGGGAGATCGAGCACTGCCTCGCCGACGCCGGGGCGGCCCTGCTGCTCGCCTGGCACGCGGGCACCGAGCAGGCGGTCGAGGGCGCGCGGCGCACCGGCACCCGGCTGGTCCCGGTCGAGCCCTCCGCGCTCGCCGCGACGCTCGCGGAACAGCCGGACGGCCCGCCCCGGACCGCGGGACGCGGGGGAGAGGACACCGCGGTCATCCTCTACACCTCCGGCACCACCGGGGAGCCCAAGGGCGCCGAACTGACCCACCGCAACATCGTGGCCAACGTCCGGGCCGGCGTCCAGGTGCTGGGGACGGTCGAGCGGGACGTGATCTTCGGCGGGCTGCCGCTGTTCCACTCCTTCGGCCAGGTGATCGGCCTCAACTGCGCGGTGGCCGTCGGGGCCTGCATGACCCTGGTGCGGCGCTTCGACCCGCAGGCCGCGCTCGCGGTGATCCAGCGCGACCGGGTGAGCGTCTTCCTCGGCGTCCCGACCATGTACACCCTGATGCTGACCCACCCGCAGCGCGCCGGGTACGACGTCTCCTCGCTGCGGGTGTGCCTGGGCGGCGGCGCGTCGATGCCGCCGGAGGTGCTGCGCGGCTTCGAGACCGACTTCGACTGCGTGGTGCTGGAGGGCTACGGGCTGTCCGAGTCCTCGCCGCTGGCCTGCGCCAACCGGAGCGACCGGGAGCGGATCGCGGGCACCATCGGCATCCCGATCGAGGGCGTGCGGATGCGCATCGTCGACGAGTCGGGCACCGAGGTGCCGGACGGCACGGTCGGCGAGGTGGTGATCCGGGGCCACAACGTGATGAAGGGCTACTGGCGCCGCCCCGACACCACCGCGCGGACCGTCCGGGACGGCTGGCTGCACACCGGGGACCTCGGCACCCGCGACGAGCGGGGCGACTTCCGGATCGTCGACCGCCGCAAGGACGTCGTGATCCGCGGCGGCTTCAACGTCTACCCGCGGGAGGTGGAGGACGTGCTGTACGAGCACCCGGCGGTCGCCGAGGCCACGGTGATCGGCGTCGCCCACCCCACGCTCGGCCAGGAGGTGGCCGCCGCCGTGGTCCTGCGCGCGGGCGCCTCGGCGACCCCGGAGGAGATCCGCGGCTTCGTCCGGGAGCGGGTGGCGCCGTACAAGTACCCGCGGCTGGTCTGGACGGTCGACGCGCTGCCCAAGGGGCCGACCGGAAAGATCCTCAAGCGCGAGGTCGTCGTGCCCGAGGAGGAGTCGAGCCGGCTCAAGAGCTGAGCGGGCCCGGGAGTTGAGCGGGCGCTGGAGCCGAACAGGCCCCGGCGCCGGTCGGCCCCGGCGGGTCGGGCGGCCCGGTCGGGCCGCCCGGGGCGGTCAGACCACCCGCCGCATCCAGCCGTGGACGTCCTCGGCGCGCCCGTACTGGATGTCCAGCATGTGCTCGCGGATCGCGACGGTCTGCTTGCCGGGCGAGCCGGTGCCGACGGTGAACTCGTAGCCCTCGCCCTTGAATCCGACGATCGGGGTGACCACCGCGGCCGTCCCGGCGGCGAACACCTCGGTGATCGTGCCGTCGGCGGCACCGGCCCGCAGCTCGGAGAGGGTGATCGGGCGCTCCACCGGGGTCAGCCCGAACTCGCCCGCCAGCGCCAGGATCGAGTCCCGGGTGACCCCGTCGAGGATGTTGCCCAGCGCGGGGGTGACCAGCTCGCCGGCCGAGGTGACCAGGCACAGGTTCATCGTGCCGGACTCCTCCAGGTCGCCCTCGCCGCCGGTGTCGTCCAGGAACAGCACCTGGTCGCAGCCGTGCTTGCGGGACTCCAACTGCGCGGCCAGGCTGGAGGCGTAGTTGCCGCCGCACTTGGCGGCGCCGGTGCCGCCCCGCCCGGCGCGGGTGTAGTTGCTGCTGACCCAGAGCGTGATGCCGGTGACGCCGCCGGCGAAGTACGGGCCGGCCGGGCTGGCGATGACCGAGTAGGCGATCTGCTCGGCGGGCCGGACGCCGAGGAAGGCCTCCGAGGCGAACATGAACGGCCGCAGGTAGAGGCTCTTCTCGTCGGTGGAGTCCGGCACCCACGCCTCGTCCGCGCGGACCAGTTCCCCGATGCTGTCGAGGAAGTCCTCCTCCGACAGCACCGGCAGGGCGAGCCGCTCGGCGGAGCGGGCGAAGCGGCGGGCGTTGAACTCCGGGCGGAACAGCCAGACGCTGCCGTCGGCGTGGCGGTAGGCCTTGAGCCCCTCGAAGATCTCCTGGGCGTAGTGCAGCACGGCGGCGCTCGGGTGCAGCGAGTACGGCACCAGCGCGGTGACCTTGCGGTCGTGCCAGCCCTCGGCGGGCGTCCAGGTGGCCGTGGCCATGTGGTCGGTGAAGAATTTGCCGAACCCCGGTGCGGCGAGGATGGTGCGTCGCTCCTCCTCGGGGACGGGATCGGTCGTCCGGAACAGAGGGAATGCGCGACTCATCGTCAACTCCTCGACACCACTGTGGAATCTGTGCGAACCGACGCCAATGACCGGCGCCATACCCGTCATGCTAACGGTCGTCAGCCGGACGTGATACGCCGCGACCCGGCCGAGCCCCGATCCGCCGGCTCCCGCGGGGGCCGACGGATCGCGGGATTCCGGGGTTTCCGGCCTACCGGTGGCCGGTGCGGAGGTCGCCGACCAGGCCGTCGAGGGCGGTGCGCAGGGCCCCGGAGTTGGCCTGGTCGAACCAGGTGGTGCGGATGCGCTCGTTGCTCCCGCCCGGGGTCTCGTGCTCGGCCGCGAGGCGCTCCAGCGAGCGGGTCCCGTCGCCGAGCGAGCGGCCGACGTCCTGGTAGATGCCGCGGACGAAGCGGTCGGCGTCCCCGGCGGGAATGCCCTGGTCGACGGCCCAGGAGACGAGCGTGGTGAGGAAGGCGTAGTGGGTGGTCTGGGTCGAGGTCAGTGCGGACAGGACGCTGAGCGCGACCTCGTCCGCGACCGGGAGCGCCCCGCCCAACCGCTCGAACAGGGCGTCCGCGTCGGGGTGCGAGGGGTGGACCACGGTGAGGCAGCGGCGCTCGCGCACGGTGGGCAGCGGGATGGCGTGGGTCACCGCCGCGTCGGTGGCCAGCACCCGGCGCAGCTCCCCGGTGCCGACGCCGGGCACCACATTGACCACGACCCGGTCGTCGGGCACGTGCAGGCCGGTCAGAGCCTCGCGCCAGTCCTGGCGGCGCAGGGCGATGATCACCAGCTCGGAGCCGTCCACCACCTCCTGGTTGTCGGCGCACACCCGTACGTCCTCGTACCGCTCGGCCAGCTCGGCCGCGGTCCGGGCGCCCCGCGGCGAGAGCAGGACCTCCGGCCCCGGGTCGTCCCCGTGGCGCAGGCCCGTCACGATGGCCCGGCCGATCTCGCCCACTCCGATGATGCCGACGCGCTTCACGGTCACTGCCTCCGGTGTGTGTGGTGGTCGCGCGGGCAGCTCGTCCTGCCCGTCGCGATCTTCTCCGCAGTAGTGTGACCACCGCGCCGCCCTGCGACACGCCGTCGCCGGCCCGGGCGCGAACCGACCCGGTACGCTCCGCCGGAACTCCCGCGCGCGGCCGGCTCTTCGACGACCGGCGGCACACCGCACCGTCCGCCGTGTCATCGACACGCGCGGTGACGGGTAGACCGTACGGGTGAACACCTTCGGCAGGACCATGGCCATGAACGCCGTCAAGGACTCCTCCCGCAGCCCGGGCCGTGCCCGCGCGCGGGGCGGGCGCACCGTCAAGGTGCTGCCGCCCGACCGGATCGGCGGGTCCCTCCCACCCGGGGGCGGCGGCCGCGACTCCCCGAGGACCGCGATCCGCGCCCCGCGTGCGAGCGTGCGCGCCGCCGCCTTCGCGTCCGCCACCGGGATCGCGTCCGGTGCCGGTGCCGCCTCCGGTGGCGAGGCCGGGGTGGGTCCGGCATGACGCCTCGGAACGAACCCCCTCCTCTCGTCATGGTCCGCACCGCCGTCCTCCCGCCCTGCCGACGCTGCGGAATCCCGGCCCTCCTGACCGCCCGTTACCCGCACTCCTGGCCGAATCAGGCCGGGAAGCAGGTGACCGGCTTCAAGGAGACCGCTCTCTGCCCCGCCTGCGACGAGGGCGACCCGGCGGCGAGCGGCCTCCTCACCCTCCTCGGCGCCCCGGTCCCCGGCCGTCTCGCCGAGCTCTGGGCACTCGTCCACCAGTGGGTGAGCGCCATCCGCCACCGCACGCCCGACCTGGCGGACCTGGAGGACGAGGCGGCCCGGTTCAGGTCCGGAGAGCTCTGAACGCGCTGGGCCGAACGGTGGCCCGCCCGCGTCGATCGACATGGCGCGGAACGCCGTCGAAACCGGATGCCCTCGCACCGAAACTCGAACAGCGGTGCGGATTCACCCGTGTGCGCAGCGTGGTGTGCTGCCCGGACAAGGGTGTGAGCAGGGTGGTTCCATCCCCCTCTCACCTCGCTGAAAGGCAGGAACCATGGGCATATCGCTGTCCCGCCGTTCGATCTCCTCCGCCGCCGTGGTGGCGCTCGCGACCTGTGCGGTCGCCGCCACCGCGCCGCCCGCGTCGGCCGCCCAGGACGGCGGCAGGCCGGGCGGCGGCGGGAGGCCGACGGTGGTCCTGGTGCACGGCGCGTTCGCGGACGCCTCCGGATGGAACGACGTCGCCACGCGCCTCATGGACGACGGGTTCACCGTCCTCGCCCCGCCCAACGAGCTGCGCGGTCTGACCGAGGACGCCGCCTACGTGGCCAGTTTGCTCAAGAGCATCAGCGGCCCGATCGTGCTGGCCGGCCACTCCTACGGCGGAGCCGTCATCACCCAGGCCGCCGCCGGGAACCCGAACGTCAGGGCTCTGGTCTACGTGTCGGCGTTCGCGCCCGACGTGGGCGAGTCCCCGGCCGAACTGTCGACGAAGTTCGCGGGCAGTGACCTCGCCACCGCGCTCAACGCCGTCCCCTTCACCGGCACCGGCGGCGGCGGAGTCGACCTCTACATCCAGAGCGAGAAGTTCCGCGCCGTCTTCGCCGCCGACCTGCCGGAGTCCCGCACCCGGCTGATGGCCGCCGAGCAGCGCCCCGTCTCCCAGGTCGGGTTCGCCGAGAAGGCCACCGCCGCCGCCTGGCGCGACATCCCGTCGTGGTTCGTCGTCTCCCGGCAGGACCGGGCCATCGCCCCCGACCTGGAGCGCTTCGAGTCCAGGCGCGCCAAGTCGCGCACCGTCGAGATCGACTCCTCGCACGTGTCGATGATGTCCCACCCCGACGAGATCGTCCGCCAGATCCGCGAGGCAGCGGGCGCCGCCGCCGGCGGCGCTGCCTCGGCCCCGGCCGAGCTCGCGGCCGAGCTCGCGGCGACCGGCTCCCACGGGCGGGCCGTCGCCGCGGTCGGCGCGGTCGGCGCCGCCGCGCTGCTGTCCGGCTCGGTGCTCACCCGCGTCACCCGCCGGCGCGGCACCCGCTGAGCGGTCGGCCCGGCCGGGCCGGCCAGGGGCCTTGTCCCCTGCCGACCGCGCCCGGCCGGGCCGTCCCGCGCGCCGGCCGCGGGTCTCAGAGCGTCGGCCGTACGGCGGTGACGTCGCGCAGGACGGCCCAGACGGCGGCGGGCTGCTCCTCCTGGGCGAAGTGCCCGGCGTCGGCGACCGCCGCGGTGGTGAGTTCGCGGACGCCCGCGGCGCGGAAGCCCCGGGCGTAGGCCTCGATGTCGCCGCCCTCGCGGTCGCCGCGCACGTGCCGGCCGACGGCCCGCGTAGGGCCGGCCGCCGCTCCGCCGCGGCTCCCTCGCCGCCCCCTCGCCGCTCAGGCGTGCCGGACGAGGGCGACCGGGCACACCGCGTGGTGGATCGCGGCGTGCGCCACCGGGCCGAGGTGGGCGCCGAACAGGGTGCGGCGGGTGCGGCGGCCGACCACGAGCAGCCGGGCCCCGTCCGCCGCGTCCACCAGGTCGACGGAGCGGCTGCCCTGGATCAGGTCGGCGGTCACCGACACGTCGGGGTGGCGCTCCCGCCAGGGGGCCAGTTGCTCGGCGAACCGGGCCCGGTCGACGGAGGAGAGTTCGCCCAGCCCGCCGACGGCCTGGAGCGCCGTGTACTGGCTGGAGATCGGCGGCGACCAGACGTGCACCACCCGCAGCGGGGCCCGGCGCCGGGCGGCCGCGTCGAAGGCGAAGGCCAGCACGTCGTCCATCGGGTGGGTCAGGTCGACGCCCACCAGCACCGGGCCGTCCGACTCGACCGCCTCCGCCCGGACCAGCACCACCGGACAGCTCGCCCGGCGCAGCACCTCATGGCTCACCGAGCCGACCAGGAAGCCGCGCACCGCGCCCAGCCCGCGCGAGCCCAGGACGAGCAGGCCGGCCGAGTTCCCGGCCGCCTCCAGCGCCTCGGCCGGATCGGTCGGGACGATCGCCGAGGTGACCGGCCCGACACCGGCCAGTGGGCGCAACTCATCGGCCCGGAGATCGAGTTGGTCCAGCGCGTGCCGGTAGGTCTCCTCGCTGCCGACCACGTCCTGGTGCGGCCAGGGCCAGGCCTGCAGGAGATCGAGCGGGCAGCCGCGGCGCTGCGCCTCGCGGGCGGCCCACTCGGTGGCGGCGCGGCTCTCGGGGGAGCCGTCGAATCCGGCGACGACGGGTGCGGTCATGGTCTGCTCCTCATCCGCGCAGCGCGTCCAGGGCGGCGGTCAGCCGCCGTGCCGCCTCGTCGGCGACCTCGCCCAGCCCGCCGCCCGGGCCGGCCAGGGTGACCATGGTCTGCGGGTCGACGGCCTCCACCACCGTGGCCCCGCCGTCCGCCCGGACCACCACGTTGCAGGGCAGCAGCAGCCCGATCCGGCGGTCGGCCTGGAGGGCGCGGTGGGCGAGGGCGGGGTTGCAGGCGCCGAGGATCAGGTAGTCCTCGATCTCCGCGCCGATCTTCTCGCGCAGCGTCGCCCGGACGTCGATGGTGGTCAGGACGCCGAAGCCCTGCTCCTTGAGCGCGGCGGTGACCGCCTCCACCGCCGGCGCGAACGGCCGGTCGAGCCGTACGCCGAGACCGTAGTCCATGGTTCCTCCAGAAGAATCCGGGCGGCCCCAGTATCGGCGGACGCCGCCCCTGCCGCCTCCCGGAGCGAGCGGCGGCCCGTTGTCGGCGGCCGCGCCTAGGCTCGGGCCGTACTGCTTCCGGGGAGGGTGTGGTGAAGGTGCGCAGGCCGGTCGACGGCGAGGTCCGGGTCCACTACGGACAGATCTACGTGGAGAGCGATCCCGACGGTCCCGGGCCCGACCTGGCGAAGGCGTTCGCGGGCCAGCGTGCGGGGCTCTGCGGCGCGGCCGTCCCCGGGTCGCTCTGGCTGACCACCGGGCTGCACACCGGTGCCGTCGGTTTCACCGTCGAGGTGCACGAGCAGGCCCCGCCGCTGGACCACGAGTGGGAGGACGTGGTCGAGACCTCGTTCCGTCCGTCCACGGACCGGTGCCTGCTGGTGGAATGGGGTGGCGGCACCGTCCGGGAGCTGGACCTGGCGGAGGCCGATCACCGGGTGCGCTACTGCGCCCGGGGCATCGACGAGGGGCGCCGGCGGGACACCCGGGCGTCCGGTGAACCGCAGGCGGACCGCTACGCGCTCCAGTTCTGGCCCGCCCCGCCCGAGCCGGA
Organism: Kitasatospora sp. NPDC041917; assembly: GCF_055589745.1. NCBI lineage: Bacteria > Bacillati > Actinomycetota > Actinomycetes > Kitasatosporales > Streptomycetaceae > Kitasatospora > Kitasatospora sp. NPDC041917. The sequence goes on from NZ_JBVJBI010000015.1 coordinate 131,273, forward strand.
CCGCGTCCTGCGGCAGACCTCGCGGACAGCGGCGTACTGGCACGACTACGCCCGGCGGCTGCCGCCGCCCCCCACGCCCGAGGAACGCGTCGCGGAGGAACTCCGGTCCCGCCGCGCCCGGGAACGCGCGGAACAGGAGAACCGGGCCGCCGCCGAGTCGTGGGAGTGGGGCGGACGGCGGCCGAGCGAGGCCCTACGCGAGCCGGCCGGCCAGGTGCGGGGCCTGCTGGAGTTCGACGCACCCCTGCTGCACGCCCTGGACGACGCCGGCCCGCGGGTCCAGCGTTCGGTGGCGCGGTTCGCGGCCCGGCGCGCCTGCACGGCGGCCGGGCTCGCCGGGCTCGACTGGATCGCCGCCGCGCTGACCGCCCTGGACGAGGGGCGCCCGCTGCCGCCGCCCTTCGACGACCCGGCCGGTCCCTGGCAGGCCCTGGCCGACGACCCGCGCGTCCCCGCCCGGACGGTCCGCCGGGCCGTCGCGCCGGAGCGCGAGCCCTTTCGCCCGCCGCACGCGGACCCGAACGCCCCGCGGCCGATGTCCGTGCCCGTGCGGCGGCAGGCGTTCTTCTCCGTGACGGCCCCGGAGCGGCCGGAGCACCCGGAGACATCGGTCGCGGGGACGTCGGTCGCGGCGCCGTCGGTCGCGGGGCCGTCGCCGGTCGTCATCCGCACCGCCCGCCTCGGCCCGATCGACCCCGACCGGCCGCTGTCGCAGCCGCACCTGGCGCTGCCCGCCCTGCTCGGCGCGGCCGGGCCGGACCCGCTGCGGGCCGCGGTCGACGCGGTGTTCGCGGCGGTGGCGACGTACGGCGAGGACCACCGGACGCTGCTGGCGGAGGTCCGGGCCGTGCTCGCGGAGCACCGCTGACCGGCTGCTGCGGTGGGGTGTCGGGGTGGTACCGCGGTACTACGGGCGCGCCGATGATCGGACTCCGGTACCACGGATCGGAGCCGACTCCGCACGTAGCGTGGTGCACGAGGGCGGCCGGACGGACCGGCCCCGGAGCACAGAGGTGAGCGATGATCGAGGCGCACCGGCTGACGAAGCGGTACGGGGAGAAGACGGCCGTGGACCAGCTGGACTTCACGGTCCGGCCGGGGACGGTGACGGGCTTCCTCGGGCCGAACGGCGCGGGCAAGTCCACCACGATGCGGATGATCGTCGGGCTGGACGCCCCCACCAGCGGTTCGGTGAGGGTCAACGGCCGCCGCTACGCCGAGCACGCGGCGCCGCTCCAGGAGGTCGGCGCGCTGCTGGAGGCCAAGTCGATCCACCCGGGCCGCTCGGCCTTCCACCACCTGATGGCCCAGGCCCACACCCACGGCATCCCGCGCCGACGGGTCGAGGAGGTCATCGAGCTGACCGGGCTGTCGTCGGTGGCCCGCAAGCGCGCCGGGGCGTTCTCGCTCGGCATGGGCCAGCGGCTCGGGATCGCGTCCGCCCTGCTGGGCGACCCGGCCACGGTGATGCTCGACGAGCCGGTCAACGGCCTCGACCCCGAGGGCGTGCTGTGGATCCGCAACCTGCTCACCTCGCTCGCCGCCGAGGGCCGCACCGTCTTCGTCTCCTCGCACCTGATGAGCGAGATGGCCCTGGTCGCCGACCACCTGATCATCGTCGGACGGGGCCGGCTCCTGGCCGACACGACCGTGCAGGACCTGGTCCGCCAGGCCGGCGGCGACGTGGTCAAGGTGGTCAGCGCCGACCCGGCCGGGCTGCGCACCGCGCTGGCCGGCCCCGGTGTGGAGGTCACCGGCCGGGCGGGCTCGGAGGAACTGCTGGTCAGCGGACGCACGGCCCGCGAGATCGGCCTGGCCGCCGCCGAGCGGGGCATCGCCCTGTTCGAGCTCACCCCTCGGGCCGTCTCCCTGGAGGAGGCGTTCATGGACCTGACCCGCGACGCCGTCGAGTACCACGGCACGACCACCACCGCCGCCGGCGCCCCCGCCGGTGAGACCCCGAGGAGTGCGGCATGACCACCATCGCACCGAGCCCGATGCCCGCCTCCGGTGACCTGCGGCCCACGCGCCCCGCGTACCGGGTGACGGCGGTGCGGGTGCTGCGTTCCGAGTGGGCGAAGCTGTGGTCGCTGCGCTCCACCTGGATCACCCTCGGGCTGGCCCTGCTCTTCCTGGTCGGCTTCGGCCTGATCGCCGCCTACCAGTTCAAGTCACGGATGACCTCCGGCCGTCCGATGGACCGGGACTTCGCGAGCGCGAGCACACTGAGCCTCTCCCTGTTCGGCACCAACTTCGCCCAGCTGGCCCTCGGCGTCCTCGGTGTGCTGGTCGCCGCCGGGGAGTACTCGACCGGCATGATCCGCTCGACCCTGGCCGCCGTGCCGCGCCGACTGCCGGTGCTCTGGTCCAAGGCCGCCGTGTACGGGCTGATCGCGCTGGTGCTCGGCACCGTCGGGGTGTTCGCGGTCTTCGTCGCCGACAGCGGCGTCCTCTCCGGCACCCGGGTGGCGATGACCCTCTCCGACGCCGGGGTGGTCCGCGGCCTGCTGGGCGCCGGGCTCTACCTCGCGCTGGTCGGTGTGATCGGCGTCGCGCTCGGCGCGCTGCTGCGCTCGGTGGCCGGCGGCATCGCGGTGCTGGTGGCCACGCTGATGCTGGTGCCCGGGCTGACCTCGCTGCTGCCCAGCTCCTGGCAGAGCCACCTCAGCCCCTACCTGCCCAGCCACGCGGGCGAGGCGATGTTCGCCCTGCACCACGACTCGACCACGCTCTCGCCGACGGTGGGGCTGGCCGTCTTCCTCGGCTGGATGGTCCTCGCCCTCGGCGCGGCGGCCGTGCGGCTGGTGCGCACCGACGCCTGAGAGACTCGGAGCGGAGACGATCCATCGCGGCGCCGGGGCCAACCGGCGCCGCACCCACGACCTCGACAGCCCGGCCGACCAGGGAGGTGCCACCGGTGAGCGAGCACGCCACCACCACGAGCCCGTTCGCGGCCGGAGGTATCCGGGCCGACGACCCCCGGGCCTCCGACCCCCGAGCGAGTGATCCCCGGGCCTCCGACCCCCGGGCCACCGATGCGGCGGCCGCCGACGTCCTGTCCGGCCATCCGCTGTTCGCCCGCCTGGCCCGGACCGGCCAGCGGCTTCGACAGGGGGACCGCGACCGCCCCTGGGTGCTGGACGCCGCGGTGGTGGCCGTCGCCTTCCTACTGTTCTGCCTGCCCGACCTCTTTCCCGGTCACGTCGAGGCCGGCGGGCGCGAGCACCGGATCGTGCTCGCCCGGCTGCCGCTGCCGCAGACCCTGGCCCTGCAGGCCGGCCTGGTGCTGCCGCTGCTGTGGCGTCGCCGACGGCCCACGGCGGCCTTCGCCACGATCATGGCCGTCTTCGTCCTGCAGTGGTCGCTGGACGTCGGTCTGCGCGCCGACGCCGCCCTGCTGGTCGCCCTCTACAGCCTGGCGCTGCACGGCCGGCTGCGGCACCTGGCGTGGTCCTGTGCGGCCATGGCGGTGGCCGTGGCCCTGGTCGCGGTGGCCGTCTCCGGTGCTGGGCTGCCGGTCGGCGACGCCCTGTTCTTCCTGTTCAGCGCCGCGACGGCGGCCGTGGCCCTGGGCATCGCGGTGCGCGTCCGGCGCGCCCAGCTCGCCGGGCTGCGGGAGCGGGCCGCCCGGCTGGAGATCGAGCGCGACCAGCGCAGCCGGCTGGCCACCGCGACCGAACGTGCCCGGGTGGCCCGGGAGATGCACGACATCGTCGGCCACAACCTGTCCGTCATCGTCACCCTGGCCGACGGCGGCGCGTACGCGGCGCAGGCCAACCCCGAACGCGGCAGGGAGGCCCTGCTGCTGATCGGGGACACCAGCCGGCAGGCGCTCGGCGAACTGCGGCGGATGCTCGGCGTGCTGCGCGACCAGGGGGACCAGGCCGCCGAGTACACGCCGCAGCCCGGCATCGCCGACCTCGACGGGCTGTGCGCCCGCATCCGCGCCGCCGGCCCCCAGGTGGTGTACACGGCCGCCGGCGCCCTGGACCGACCGGACCGCGGGGTCCAGCTGATGGCCTACCGCATCGTCCAGGAGGCGCTCACCAACGCCCTCAAGCACGCGGGGCCCGAGACCCGCGCCCATGTGACGCTGACCGTCGACGCCGAGCGGCTGCGGATCCGCGTCGAGGACACCGGCCGGCCCGGCGGCCCTCGCTGGCACGGTCGCACGGACGGGTACGGCCACGGCCTGGCCGGGATGCGCGAACGCGCGGCCCTGTACGGCGGCACCGTCACGGCTGGTCCCGTCCCCGGTGCAGGATGGACCGTGGAGGCCGTTCTGGACCTCACCCCCGGGCCGGACCCCACCTCCGGCGCGGACCCGACCGGCGCCGACCCGATTGGCGCGGGCCCCACCGCGGACCCGGGTCCCGGAACGGACCCGGACCTCACCCCCGACCCGACAGGCGGCCCGACGTGACCACCGTCCTCATCGTGGACGACCAGCCCTTGCAGCGTTACGGCTTCCGGATGCTGCTGGAGAGCCAGCCCGACACCGAGGTGGTCGGAGAGGCGGCCCACGGCGGCGAGGCCGTCCGGCTGGCCGCCGACCTGCGCCCCGACGTCGTCCTGATGGACATCCGGATGCCCGGCATGGACGGGATCGAGGCCACCCGCCGCATCGTCGCGACCGGCGGGCGCTCCCGCATCCTGGTGCTGACCACCTTCGACCTCGACGAGTACGCGCACGCCGCGCTGCGCGCCGGTGCCAGCGGCTTCCTGCTCAAGGACGCCCGTCCGGAGGAACTGCTGGCCGGCATCCGCGCCGTCTCCGGGGGCGACGCCGTGGTCGCCCCCGCGATCACCCGGCGGCTGCTCGACGCCTACGCCCACCGCCTGCCGGTCCGCCCGCCCGGCGCCGAGCCCGTCGCGGATCCGCGGCTGGACGCCCTGACCGATCGCGAGCGCGAGATCCTGGTCGCCATCGCCCACGGCTGGTCCAACAACGAGATCGCCCAGCGCCTGGTGCTGGCGGAGTCGACCGTCAAGACGCACGTCAGCCGGGTGCTGTCGAAGATCGGTGCCCGGGACCGCGTCCAGGCCGTGATCTTCGCCTACGACCGCGGTCTGACCCGCCCCAACCCGCCCGTCTGACCGGCCCGGGGCCCGGCCCCGCGCCCGGGGATCCGCCCCCGCGCCGGCGGGGCCGCCACGGGGCCGGCGGGGCCGCTGCCTCATGCGCCCGGGACAACAGGTGGCGCAGACTGCAGAGATCCGGAGGTGCCCGGCGACGAGAGGGCGGACATGGCTGCGGACAGCACACACAGAGCCTGGTGGCGGCCACGGTCCGGTCCGGCGGAGCGGCAGCTGTCCGCGGCCGGGCTGTGCGCGCTCGTCTGCCTGGTGGCCGGCGGCCTGTGGGCCGGGTACGTGGTGAGCCACCTCGGAACGCCCGGGATCTCCACGCCCGCCCGTCTCCTACCGGTTCTCGGCTACGGCCTGGCGTCCGTCGCCGGCGGGGTGCTGCTGCACGCCCACCGGCCCGGGAACCAGCTCGGTTGGGTGCTGCTCGCGTACGGGGCGACGCTGATCGTCCCGCTCGCCGCCGAGGCCCCGCTGTGGGTGGAGGGGGGCGGCCCCCACGTGGTCGGGGCCGTGGTGGTCCTGGTGTCGGTGGGTTACGCGGTCAGTGCCACCCTGTGGCACGCGCTGCCGCTGTGGTTGCCGAACGGGACGCTGCCGAGCAGGTGGTGGTGGTTCGCGATCGCCGCCGTGGGCCTGTGGAGGCTGGCCCCGGCCGGCTACTCCTTCTCGGACGCCACCGTGTTCGGCCGGCCCAACCCGTTCGCCGGCAGCGCCTTCGCGAACTGGCTGGGGGCGCTCAACGACCGGCTGCTCGACGCCCAGCTCGTGGTGTACGTCGTGCTGACCGTCCTGGTGGTGCTCGTCCCGCTCGCCCGCATCCGCGGGGTGTCGCGGCGCCGTCGGCAGAACGTCCTGATCGCCCTCGGCGTGTACCTGCTGTGGGGCGGAGCCGAACTCGGCTACTTCTTCGACCAGAGCACGCCCTCGTACATCGCGTTCGCCGTCACGTCGGCACTGTGGACGATCACCCTGGCCGCCGTCGTGGTCCGGGACGGTTCCTGGCGGCTCGACCGGGCGGCTCGGCGGGTCCTGGTCGGCCTGCTGGTGGCCGCCGGGCTGGCGATGGTGTTCGTGGTGGTGGCCTGTCTGCTCTCCACCATGCTGATGCCCGGCCGCGGCCTCGGGGCCCTGGTGGTGGTCGCCGCGGTCTTCCTGCTCGCGATCGGCCTGCCCCGGGGCGTGCGCGGGGCCTCCGGCCTCGTCGACCGCTGGTACTACGGATCGCGCGCGCAGCCGTACCAGGTGCTGCGCAGCCTCGCCGGGAGGGTCAGCCAGACCGTGGACCCGCAGGAGGTGCCGGCCGTGCTGTGTCGTACCGTCAGCGACGAACTGCGGCTGCCCGGCGTGGAGTTGACCGTCTCCACGCGCAGTGGCGAACGGCCGCTGGCCGCCGTCGGGGAGCTCTCCGGCAGTGACGAGGGCTTCCCGCTGGTGCACCGGGGGGACCAGATCGGCCGGCTCACCGTCGCCCCGCGGCAGGGCCAGCGCGTGCTCGACGACAGCGACCGCGACATCCTGCGCTCGCTCGCGGACCAGGCCGCGCCCGCCGTCGCCTCGCTCCAGCTGATGGAGGACCTGCGGGCCAGCCGCGAGCGGATCGTCGCGGCCCGCGAGGAGGAGCGCCGCCAGCTGCGCCGGGACATCCACGACGGCCTCGGCCCGATGCTGGCCGGCCTGCGGCTGCGCCTGCAGGGCGCCGCCGCGGTGGACGACCCGGCGCTCTTCTCCAGCGTGCTGGACCGGGTCGCGGACGACCTCGCCTCGGCGGTCCGGGAGGTCCGGCGGATCACCGACCGGCTCGGGCCCACCGCGCTGGGCGACTACGGCCTGTCCCTGGCGCTGAGCCGCCTCGCCGAGACCTTCAGCGGCCCGGACCTCGCCGTCTCCACCAGGCTTGAGCCCGACCCGCTGCCGGCGCTGCCCGCCGCCGTCGAGGTCGCGGTCTACCGGATCACCGCGGAGGCGCTCAACAACGTGCTGCGCCACGCGCAGGCGGCCAGCGCCACGGTGTCCGTCCGGGCGGAGCCCGGGCGGCTGGTGCTCGACGTCGAGGACGACGGGCAGGGCCCGGGCCACGGGCTTCCCGTGCACCCGGGAGTGGGACTGCAGTCGATGTCCGAGCGGGCCGCGGAGATCGGCGGCAGCTGCACCGTGGACGCCCTGCGGCGCGGTACCCGGGTGCACGCGGTGCTCCCGCGCCGGCCCGCGGGCCGTTGACGGCGAGAGGCTCGTCCGCGGCCGTCCGGTGCGGCGGGGGCGCGGCGCGCACCCGGGTGGGGGCGCCTGGCACGTGAAAGCGCCCCCGGCGCGACGGGTGACGGCCGGGGGCGGAACGGGAATTCCAGGGGATGGGGGATACGGGGAAGAGGCGGTCAACAGACGTTCGGGGGTGTGCAGCGGTTGGGGGTAGGGGGGCCGGGGCTGGTGACGGCCGCGCCGGAGCCGGGGCGGTGGCGCCGTTCCGCTCCCGGGGCGCTCTCGGCGCCGGAGATCCGGCACCTGCACGCCCTGGCGGCGGCGACGATGCTCACCACGGCGAAGACCGCGGCGGCGCCGGCGGCTGCCAGCGCCATGCCGGCCGTTCTCTCGGTCATGGGGTCCTCCACGGGGTTCCGCAGGCGGTCCACTTCGACCTGCTCCTCCATGCCACCGCCGGTCCCGCCCCAGCCGCATGGGGCCACGGTCCTGACCCGGTCCCGTCGTGCGGAAGGGGTGCGCCGGGGGCGGCGCGGGTCCGGGCTCGGGGAGCCTCTTCTCGAAGCGTATCGAGGGGGGAACCCGTCGCAACTCGAACACCAGAACGGATCGTGCGGCCGGGGGCGACGCCGGGAACGGGTTCGTTCACTAACATCGACAGTGGGGTCCAGGTGATCTCCGCGACAGGGGAAGTGCTTCACCGTTCGCGCGGCCGGCCCGGGATCTCCCCGGGAACCGTGGCCGAACGCGTGGAGCGACGGGACCGAGGAAAGGCGACTGAAGAAGGTGCGCAACCATGACCGCTGAGACGGACACCGGGCACGGGCCGGTGACGGGCGCCCCGCTGCGGCGGCGCGGCGAGGCGCTGGAGAGCGCCATCTACGAGGCGGTCCTCCAGCAGCTCACCACCGACGGCTACGCCCGGCTGACCATGGAGGGGGTGGCCGCCGCCGCGCAGACCGGCAAGGCCGCGCTCTACCGCCGCTGGTCCTCCAAGGAGGAGCTGGTCAAGGACGCGCTGCGGGCCAGCCTGCCGCCGTCCGGCCCGGCCCCCGACACCGGCAGCCTGCGCGGCGACCTGCTGGAGGTGGTCACCAGGCTGCGCGCCGCGATGGTCAGCGAGATCGGCGCCGCCGTGCGGGCCGTCATGAGCGAGCTCGACCACCAGCGGGCGCACGCCTTCCTGGAGATCGTGCTGGAGCGGGTCGTCCAGCCGACGACCGCGCTGATCGCCGAGGTGCTGGACCGCGGCACCACCCGCGGCGAGGTCCGGCCCGGGGCGGTCACCCCGCTGGTCACCGACCTGGTGCCGGCGCTGATGCTGTACCGGATCAAGATGTGCGGCGGGGAGGCGGTGCGGCTCGATCCGGCGGAGATCGTGGACGAGCTGCTGCTGCCGATCGTCCGTTCCTGACGGGCACGCGGACCGGGCCAGGAGCCGCTGCTGTCGGCCATCAGGGTTAACGGTCGCCTCGCCTTGCCCGCCTGCTGGCGTGCCTGGTGAAGCGGCCGAGCCCGTTCGCGCTGAAGTGGTGGCACCAGTTCCCACCCCGGCCGGAGAGAAGCCCATGAGAATTTCCCGTACGGTGACCGCCACGGCCGCCGTCGTCGCCCTGATCACCGTGGTGTGCGGCGGCTGCTCCAGCAGCAAGAAGTCGACACCCGCGGCAAGCCCGACCACCGCGGCGACCTCCGCGGCGAGCCCCTCCGGCAGTCAGTCCGCCGAAGCGACCCCGACGGGGAGCGCGAGCCCGAGCCCCTCCGCCGGAGCAGGCGGTGCGGCCGCCACGGTCTCGGCAACCACCGTCGGCAAGTACCAGAACATCCTGGTCGACGCCCGAGGCAAGACGCTCTACCTGTTCGAGGCGGACACCTCGCCCACCTCGACCTGCTACGACGCCTGCGCCACCGCCTGGCCCCCCGCCCTGACCACCGGCACCCCCACCGCCACCAACGGCGTCGACCAGGCCAAGCTCTCCACGAGCACCCGCAAGGACGGCACGACCCAGATCGTCTACAACGGCCACCCGCTCTACTACTTCGAGGGCGACACGGCGCAGGGCGACACCAACGGCGAGGAGTCCAGCGCCTTCGGTGCCACGTGGTACGTGGTCAACACCTCGGGCAACAAGGTCGAGGGCAGCTGAGCGGATGAACGGCGTCGAACGGTCGTCCCGCCCTCGGCGGGCCTCCGGCCTCCTGTGGGCGCTGCTGCCGGTGGCGGTGACGGCCGGCCTCTTCTGGTACGGCCGGGCGCACACACCCGACTACGCGAGCAGCCTCTTCGGCCGCCGATTCGACGACGCCAACCGGCTCAAGGCCCAGCTCGGCACCGCCCTGCTGGGCCTCGCGCTGGTCCAGCTCCTGCTGGCGCTCTGGATGTACGGCCGGCTGCCCGGCCTGCCCACCGCACCCCGGTCGGTCCGGACCGGGCACCGGCTGGTCGGCCTGGCCGCGTTCCTGCTGTCCCTCCCGATCGCCTCCCACTGCCTCGCGGCCTACGGCGTGCAACTGGGGGCACCTCGGATCGCCGTGCACTCGTTCGCCGGATGCTTCCTCTATGGCGCGTTCGTCGCCAAGGTCATCGTGGTCCGCCATCGCCGGCTGCCCGGCTGGGCCCTGCCCACGGCAGGCGGCGCCCTGCTCGTCCTGATCGCCCTGCTCTGGTACAGCGCCGCGCTCTGGCGCCTCAACGGCTACCACGTGCCGGGCCTGTGAGCCGTCCCCGGCGGCCCTTCTACCTCCGGACGCTGTTGGTGAAGTGAGTGATCGGGTGCGGCGAGTGGAGTCGGCCGTTGCGGGGTGGTCCGGTGTCGATGCGTGCGGGTGGGCCGGGCGGGGTTCCGGTGGAGACGGTGGGGTGGCGCGGGCGGCGTTCCCGAAGGGCGGCCCGGCACTCCGGATCGCCCCGCCGAGCACCGGCTCGGCGGGGCGAAATCATCAGGACCCGAATCACCGACAGCGTCCGGGATCCCGTCGGGCGCCGCCCGGGCCCTCGGACGTCCGGGCCCGGACTCCCGCGGGGGCTCAGGCCCCGCTGTGGCGGAGCATGTCCTCGCGCTCGACGACCTTGACCCGCTCGCGCTGCTCGGCCTCGCCGAGCGCGCGCTCGTGGGCGTCCAGCAGCTTCCAGCCCTCCCAGGTGGTGAAGCGGACGCCCTGGGCGCGCAGGTGCTCCTCGACGGCCGCCGGGTCCGGCTCGACGGCGCCGGGCAGGCGGTCGGCGGCGTGGTCGTCCAGCAGGCAGGCGACGGTCTCGTTGGCGTCGCCCTTGGTGTGGCCGATCAGGCCGACCGGGCCGCGCTTGATCCAGCCGGTGACGTACGTGGCGGTGCGGTGCGAGCCGTCGCCGTCCAGGACCCGTCCGGCCTGGTGCGGAACGGTGCCCGAGGCCGGGTCGAAGGGCAGCTTGGGCAGCTCGTCGGAGTAGTAGCCGACCGCGCGGTAGACCGACTGCACGTCCCAGTCGGTGAAGCCGCCGGTGCCGCGCACATTGCCGGTGCCGTCCAGTTCGGTGCGCTCGGTGCGCAGGCCGACCACCCGGCCGTCCTCGCCGAGCACCTCCACCGGGGACTCGAAGAAGTGCAGGTACACCCGGTGCGGGCGGTCGCCGACGTCGCGGATCGCCCAGTTCTCCAGCGTCGAGGCGACCAGGTCCACGTGCTTGACCGAGCGGCGCTCGGCGATCGAGCCCTCGTCGTACTCGATGTCCTCGGGGGCGACGATCACCTCGATCGTGGGGGAGTGGTCCAGCTCGCGCAGCTCCATCGGGCTGAACTTGGCCTGGGCGGGGCCGCGGCGGCCGAAGACGTGCACCTCGACGGCCCGGTTGCGCTTCAGGCCCTCGTACACGTTCGGCGGGATCTCGGTGGGCAGCAGCTCGTCGGCGGTCTTGGCGAGCACCCGGGCGACGTCCAGGGCGACGTTGCCGACGCCGAGGACGGCGACCTTCTCGGCTTCCAGCGGCCAGGTCCGGGGCACGTCCGGGTGGCCGTCGTACCAGGAGACGAAGTCGGCCGCGCCGTAGGAGCCGTCGAGGTGGATGCCGGGTATGTCCAGGGCGCGGTCGGCCGTCGCGCCGGTGGAGAACACCACGGCGTCGTAGAAGCGGTGCAGGTCGTCCAGAGCGAGGTCGTTCGGGTAGTCGACGTTGCCGAACAGCCGGACCTGGGGCTTGTCGAGCACCTGGTGCAGGGCGGTGACGATGCCCTTGATGCGCGGGTGGTCGGGCGCGACCCCGTAGCGGATCAGGCCGAACGGAGCGGGCATCCGCTCGAACAGGTCGATCGAGACACCGGGGTCCTGGGCGGCGTCGGACTTCAGCAGGGCGTCCGCGGCGTAGATGCCGGCGGGGCCGGCTCCGACGATCGCGACTCGGATCGGGCGGGGCATGACGAGTGGTCCTCCGGTCGGGCGCGATGCAACAAAGGTTAGCCGAACCTTTGTAGCAAACCCTACGGATGACCTGCGAAGTAGGCGGTGGTGATCTATGGGGCCATAGGCCCGGCCTATGCCCCGGGGTCGGCGGCCCGGGCAGCGGCGGCCTCGAAGAAGCGCAGCAGCTCCACCGGGAACGGCAGCACCAGTGTCGAGTTCCGCTCGGCCGCGACCTCGACCACGGTCTGGAGCAGCCGCAGCTGCATCGCCGCCGGGGTCTCGCTCATCCTGCTCGCCGCCTCGGCGAGCTTGGTGGCGGCCTGGAACTCGCCGTCGGCGGTGATGATCCGGGCCCGGCGCTCACGGTCCGCCTCGGCCTGGCGGGCCATCGAGCGCTTCATCGAGTCCGGCAGGCTGACGTCCTTGATCTCCACCCGGTCGATCTGCACGCCCCAGCCGGTGGCCGGGCTCTCCAGCATCACCTCCAGCCCCTGGTGGAGGTTCTCCCGGCCGGAGAGCAGGTCGTCCAGCTCGCTCTTGCCGATGACGGAGCGCAGCGAGGTCTGGGCGACCTGGAGCATGGCGAAGGAGTAGTTCTGGACGTCCACGGTGGCCCTGACCGGGTCCACCACCCGGAAGTACAGCACCGCGTCGACGCTCACCGAGACGTTGTCCTTGGTGATGCCCTCCTGCGCCGGAACCGGCATGGTGACGACCTGGACGTTGACCTTGCGCATCCGGTCCAGCACCGGCAGCAGCAGGCTCGGTCCCGGCTGGCGGACCTGCCCGCTCACCCGGCCGAGCCGGAACACCACACCGCGCTCGTACTGCTGGACCACCCGCACACCGGTCGCCAGCCAGAGCAGGAGCACCACGGCGACGATCACGACAACTGCCACGATTCCGGCCTCCCCCGTCGCGGCGCGGCCGGGCCGGGGACCGGAGTGGCCCCGTCGCCCGGTGCGAGCCGCGCTGGCCAGTATGCGCCCGGGCCGGGGCGGTGGACAGCGTCGTGCGCGGGTATTCCGACGGAGCGTCGGCGGGGCGGGTGCCGCGGGCCGAAGTGAGCCCTACCGGCAGGCTGTTCGGGCCGGTAGCGTCGCCGGGTGACCACGACGATCGACTCCGCGGCGGGCTCCGGCTGCGCCGGGCCGCCACTGCTGACGCGGGCACTGCTGCTGCGCTTCGTCTCCCTGCTCGGCACCTCCATCGGGTTCAACCTGCTGCTCTCCGCCGTGCCGCTGTACGCCCAGGAGTCCGGCGGCGAGCACGCGGCGGGCCTGGCCACCGGTGCGCTGATGCTGGCCACCGTGGTCGGCGAACTGGCCACCCCGTGGCTGACCACGCGCTTCGGCTACCGCCCGGTGCTGGCGGCCGGGTTGGTGCTGCTCGGCGCGCCCACGCCGGTCCTGGCGTGGACCGGGGGCATCGCGGCGGTGGTGACGGTCTGTCTGCTGCGCGGGCTCGGCTTCGCGGTCGCGCTGGTGGCGGGCGGGGCGCTGACCGCCGCGCTGATCCCGGCCGAACGGCGCGGGGAGGGACTCGCGCTGGTCGGCCTGGTCTCCGGGCTGCCCGCCCTGGCCTGCCTGCCGCTCGGCGTCTGGCTGGGCCAGCACCTCGGCTGGGGCTGGGTGTTCGCGATCGGGGCGGCGGCGCCGCTGGCCGCCGTCGCCTCCGTCCCGGCGCTGCCGGACCGCACCCGGGCCGGCGGGCCGACGGTGGGGGTGCGGGAGGGGCTGCGCAGCGGCGCGCTGCTGCGGCCGGCCGCGGTGTTCGGCGCGACGGCGCTGGCGGCCGGGATCCTGGTCACCTTCCTGCCGCTCGCCGTGCCGTCGGCCGCCGCCGTCACGGTGGCGCTGCTGGTCCAGCCCGGCGCCGCGACGCTGACCCGCTGGCTGGCCGGGCGGTACGGGGACCGCCGGGGCTCGGCCGGGCTGGTGCTGCCCGCGCTGCTGGTCTCGGCGGCCGGGGTGCTGCTGCTGGCCGCCACGGGCAGCCCGGTCGCGGTGGTGGCCGGGGCCGCGGTGTTCGGCGCGGGGTTCGGCGTCGCGCAGAACGCGACGCTGGCGCTGATGTACGCGCGGGTGCCGCCAGCCGGCTACGGCACGGTGACGGCGCTGTGGAACGTCGCGTACGACGGCGGGATGGGGATCGGGGCGGTCGCTTTCGGGGCGGTCGCTTTCGGGGCGGTCGCGGGCGGGACGGGCTACCCGTGGGCGTTCGTGCTCACGGCGGCGGTGATGCTCGCCGCGCTCGCCCCGGCCCGGTGGGACCGCCGCCGGGCCGGGGCGAGCACGGACGCCCGCCGCTGAGCGGCCCGGTCCGGTGGGACCGCCGCCGGGCCGGGGCGAGCACGGACGCCCGCCGCTGAGCGGCCCGGTCCGGGTCACTCCGGCAGCGCCCTGATCAGCGCGGCGACCCGGGCCCGCCCGGCGGCGTCGGGGTGCGCGTCGGTCGCGTGGCGCGTCGGTCGGGTGGCACCGGCTGGTCGACCGCACCTCGGCGGCAGCGGCCGGCCCCGGGCGCGGACCGACACGCACGGGGCCGTGCTGTTGCTCGACTTGCCGCAGGCCGGGCGCTTGGATGGATCCGGCCTGGTCAACACCCGGACGCGGCCGGACGGCCCCGGCAAGCCGAGGAGTCACCCCTGTGAACGACACCCCCGACCCCGCCGTCGTGGCCCGTCGGATCGCCGAACGGCGCGAGCAACTGGGCCTCGGCGAGGAGGCCCTGGCCCACCGGGCCTCGATGGCTCCCCGCTACCTGCGGTGCCTGCTGGAGGCCGGTCCCTCCTTCGACCCCGGGGGCTTCGTCCGGATCGCCGCCGCCCTCGACAGCACCCCCGAGGAGCTGGTGTCCGGCCGCGCCGACGCCCCGCCCGGCCAGGGCGGCCCGGGCCCGCGCCCCCGGCTGCTCGACCTCACCGAGCAGGAGTGCTGGCAGCTGGTCGGCGACCACGGCATCGGCCGGATCGCCCTGCCGGTCGAGCCGGGGCCGGTGGTGCTGCCGGTCAACTACGTGGTGGACCGGGGCTCCTTCGCCTACCGCACGGGCGAGCACGGCGCCGCCTCCCCGGAGGAGGGGGCCGCGGTCTCCTTCCAGGTCGACCACATCGACGAGTACCTCGGGCGCGGCTGGAGCGTGCTCGCCCTCGGCCCCGCGCACTACGTGGACGACCCCGCCGAACTGGAACGTCTGGCCGGCCTGCCCGGCGCGGCCCCCTGGGCGGGTGGGGACCGGCCGCGCTGGGTGCGGATCCGCCCGGAGGAGGTCAGCGGACGGCAGCTGGTCACGGGGTGACGCACCTGCCGTCCCGCCGGGCCCGGGAGCTCCGGCAGGAGGGCGGGCGACGGGCACCGGCACGGCCCGTGGACGGGTGTCCCGATGACTGGTAAGCAATCCGGTGGCGGCCGGGCCGTGCGGGCCGCCGTCCGGGACGTACCACCAGGAGAGCAGGGGCGATGCGCAGAATTCTGATCGTCGGCGCCGGGCAGGCCGGACTCCAACTGGCCCTGGGGCTTCAGGCCCACGGCTACGACGTGACGGTGCTGACCGACCGCGGCCCGGAGGAGGTGCGCGGCGGGCGGGTGATGTCCAGCCAGTGCATGTTCGACTCCGCGCTGCGCACCGAGCGCGCCCTCGGCCTCGACCTGTGGGCCGACCGGGCGCCCCGGATCGAGGGCCTCGGGGTGTCGGTCGCCGGCCCGGAGGCGGAGCGGGCGATCGACTGGGTCGCCCGGCTGGACGCCCGCGCGCAGTCCGTCGACCAGCGGCTGAAGATGTCCACCTGGCTGGAGCTGTTCGCCGGGCGCGGCGGCCGGGTGGAGCTGCGCCAGGTGACCGCGGCCGACCTGCAGAACCTGGCCGGCTCCTACGACCTGGTGCTGGTCGCCTCCGGAAAGGGCGCGCTGGCCTCGCTGTTCGAGCGCGACCACGCGCGCTCCCCGTACGAGCGGCCGCAGCGCGCGCTGGCCGCCAGCTATGTGCACGGGCTCGGGCCGCGCCCCGAGCACGACTACCAGGCGGTGCGCTGCAACCTGGTGCCCGGTGTCGGCGAGCTGTTCATGGTGCCCGCCCTGACCGAGGCCGGGCCCTGCGACATCATGATCTGGGAGGCCCGACCGGGCGGCCCGGCGGACGCCTTCGACGGGATCCGCGATCCGGCCGAACACCTGCGGGTGACCCTGGAGTTGATGAAGACCTTCACACCCTGGGAGTACGACCGCACCCGCTCCGGCGTCGAACTCACCGACGCGGGCGGCACCCTGGCCGGGCGCTTCACCCCGGCGGTGCGCCACCCGATCGGCGAACTGCCCGGCGGCGGTTCGGTGCTGGGCGTCGCGGACGTGGTCGTCCTCAACGACCCGATCGCCGGCCAGGGCTCCAACAACGCCGCCAAGTGCGCCGCCGTCTACCTGGAGGCGATCCTCGACCACGGCGACGGGCCCTTCGACCGGGCCTTTCAGCAGGAGGCCTTCGACAGGTTCTGGCACCTCGCCGCCCCCGCCACCACCTGGAGCAACGAACTGCTCGCCCCACCGCCCCCGCACGTCCTCCAGATCCTCGGCGCCGGGGGCCGGTCGCCCGCCGTGGCCCATCGGTTCGCCAACGCCTTCGACGAGCCGGCGGACCTGGAGGAGTGGTACTTCGACCCGGCCCGGGCGGGCTCCTACCTGGCCTCGGTCGCCGTCGGCGACTGAGCGGACGGCCGCGCGGACCACCGAAGGGTCAAGATCTTCCCAAGTCCCGGACAAGCGGGCACCGTTCGTGGTGGGTTCTTCTCGCCCCCGGACGGGGGTCCCGTCCGGCCCGTCACCCGGGCCCGGCGGGCGACGTGGACAACGGGAGAAGACCAGTGGCGGTCGACGGGGGCAACATGGCCCAGGCTGTGATCGATACGGCGTACAACGAACGCAAGCGGCTGCACACCGGCCGCAGCCGGACCGTCGCCGTGGTCGTCTTCGGCCTGCTGATCGCACTCGGCTTCTTCCTGGCCCTGGTGGTCGGGAAGGCGGACCCGGACACCCCGCCGACCTGCGACGGCCAGACCATGACCCGGCACAGCGAGTGCCGGATCTGGTCCAGCCGCGGCGGCGGGGGCACCTACTCCTACGACGAGATGATCGACCGTCGGGAGTCCGGCAACGGGGTGTGGCGGGTGATCGGCTTCGGCGGCGCGGGCGTGGCCGCCGTCCTGATGGTCGTCTCCATCGCCAAGCTCAACCCCAACCGCCCCTGGGGCGATCCGGTCGGCGCCGCGTGCCCGCGCTGCCGGGAGCTCAACCTGCGGGAGAAGCACACGGTGCACAGCGTCACCCGGGGCCGGACCACCCACCGCTACAGCGGCATCGTCACCCTCTGCACCCCGGCCTGCGGTTTCGCCACGATCCGCCAGCGCTGACCGGCGCCGCGGGGGCCCCAGGGCCGCAGGGTCCCCGAATAGGTCCTCCCGCTCCCACCGGCTACGCTCGGCCCCGTCGAACGAACGATGGGGTGGACCGAGTGGGCAGGTGGGAGCGGGCGCTGGACGCGGCCGGGGTGCGGGAGGCCGGCCTGCGGGCCGACTACGGCCGGCAGCGGCAGCAGATGGCCCGCTACCGGCGGGAGGCCGCGCTCGCCACCGAGCTGCTGCTGCCCGCGCGGATGGTCCCGCACGTGATCGCCGCCGCCGCCTTCATGCACCGCACCGACACCCTGCTCGACAGCGGCCCGCTCGCCGAACGCCGGGTGGCGTCCGCCCGCTGGCGGCAGCGGGTCACCGACGGCCTCGCCGCCGGCCGCACCGACGACCCCGAGCTGCGCCCGCTGCTGCACAGCGTCGCCGCCCACCCCGTCCTGCGGGACCGGGTGCTGGACTTCCTCGCCGCGACCGGGGCCGACCTGGACTTCACCGGATTCGCCACCGAGGAGGACTACCAGGCCTACGTGGACGGGTACTCGCTGCCCGGCTTCATGGTGGTCGCCGGCCTGATCGGCCCGGACGGCGACCAGGGCGGCTACCGCGCCGCCTGCCGCACCTTCATCGACGGCAGCCAGCGGCTCGACTTCGTCAACGACCTCGCCGAGGACCTCGCCGACGGCCGGCTGACCATCCCCGAAGAGACCCTGAAGGAGCACGGCGTCACCCGCGCCGACCTGGAGCGGGCCCGCGACCTGCCCGCCGTCCGGGCCCTGCTCGCCGCCCTGCTCGACCGCGCCGACCGCACCCTCGCCGACGGCAGGGCCGTCATCGACCGGGTGCCGCCCGCCCACCGGCCGATGGTCCGCTGCATCGTCGGCGTGGAGGAGCTCACCAGCGCCGCCGCCCGCGCCGACCTCGGCGCCCTGCTGCGCCGCTCGGCCGGTCCGGCCAAGCCCGCCGCGCTGCGCCTGCTGGCCCGTGAGTACCTCCGGGCCCGCCGCCTGCGCGGCTGACCGGTCGCCGGCCCGCGAATGCCTCCGGTCCCGGAGGTGCCGATCCGGTGTGTGCGGCCCCGGTGAGAGCCGTCGGAGCCGGTGTCCACAAACGGAACCTCCCTTTGTCGTAGGCGATCCGGCAGGTCGGTCGGCGCCCTGTCCCGGGTGGGGCGGCCTGGCTAGCATGAGCGCGCTCAGCAAGCAGGACCCAAAGACCCCAATCATTGGGAGGACCCCCATGAGCGCTGTGATGACCGACGTCCGCGACGCCGGCCTGCTGGACATCGACGAGGACGCCATCGTCTTCGAGGACGAGCTCGACGCCGATCTCACCCCCGTGGCCTGCCTCGCCGACCCGTGGGTGACCTACGTCCCGACCCGCTTCCCCTGTGAGTTCAACTCCTGATCCCTTCGGATCCCGAAGCACGGCGGACCACGGCGGACCGGGGAAGGACGGAACGATGAGCACACCGCCCGACCCCGGCTCCGCCGCGGTCCTGGGACAGGAGGAACTGCGGCGCCGGGTCGAGGAACTGGCCGCCCGGGCGCCCGGCCCGCACCGCCCGCTGCGCACCGACGGCCAGTGGTGGTACCTCCCGGACCCCCGGATGCCGGAGCTGGCCCACGGCTGGAAACTCCACCTGTCCGCCCGCCCGGAGGGCTTCGCGGCACTGCTGGACACCGTCCTTCCGATCCTGCTCGGCCGCGTCTGCGACGTGAAGTTCGCGGTGAGCGCCACGGCACTGTGGGAACTCAACAGTGGCCGGCACGGCGCGGCCGCCGTCGGCAAGGCCGTCACGGTCTACCCCCGGCCGGAGGAAGTCCGCGCCCTGGGAGTGGAGTTGGCGCAGGCACTCGCAGGCCGGGAAGGCCCCGCCGTGGTGAGCGACCGCCCCGTCCGGCCCGACGCCCCGGTGCACTACCGCTACGGGCCGTTCCGCGTCACCGACGACGAGGCGCAGGCCGGCATGGCGGGGCCGGACGGCTCGCTGTTCCCCGGGCTGGCCGAGGCCCGCTACCGTCGGCCGCCCTGGGCGGACGACCCCTTCGAGGCGGCCGACGCCCCCGCCCGCCCGGCGACCACCCGGGTCGGGGCCGGCCGCTACCGGATCACCGCCGGCATCACCCGGGCGCCCAGCGGCCACGTCTACCGCGCGGTCGAACTCGCCACCGGGCGCGAGGTGGTGGTCAAGCAGGCCCGGGCCTTCGTCGCCGAGGACGGCGCGGGCACCGACGCGCGCGGCCGGCTGCGGCACGAGCAGCGGGTGCTCGACGCGCTGGCCGGGATCCCCGGCGTGCCCGCACTGGTCGACTACTTCCGGCACGGCACCGACGAGTACCTGGTCAGTGCCGCCCGCGGCCGGATCGACCTGCGCCGCGAGGTGCTCACCGCCGGCCCGTACGACGCCGGTGCCGGGACAGCGGGTGGACGGGACTGGTGGACGCTGGCGCGCCGGCTGCTGCACGTGCTGGACGCGGTGCACGCCCGCGGCGTGGTGGTCTGCGACCTCAAGCCCGCCAACGTGGTGCTCGACCCGGACGGCCGGCCCGCGCTGGTCGACTTCGGCGTGAGCGCCCTGGCCGGCGACCGCCCCCCGGGCGCCACCGCCGGGTACGGCCTGCCGGGTGCCACCGGCGAGGACCCGACCGAGGACCACTACGCGCTGGGCGCCACCCTGCACCACGCCCTCACCGGCCTCGACCCGGTGGTGATCGACCAGGACCCGGCGACCAACCGCGACCGCACCCTCGCCTGCCTGCGCGCCGCCCTCCCGGAACCCGGGCACCCGGCGGTGGAACTGGTCGAGGACCTGCTGAGCTTCGACCCGGTACACCGCGCCGCCGCGGCGGCCCGGCTGCGGGAGGGACCCCGCCCGGTCCGACGCGGCGCCCCCGGCGGACGGGGCGGCGGCCGGCCGGCCGAGGCCCTCGACCACACCGTCACCACCTGCGTCCGGATGGCCCGCGAACTGGTCGCCGCCGACCCCGGCGCGGAGCGCCCCCGGACCCTGCTCTCGCTGTACGACGGCGCGGCCGGACTCGGCCTCGAACTGCTCCAGCACCCCGAGCGCCCGGACGCCCGGGCCGCCGCCGCCGAACTGGCCCGCTGGACGGCCGCCCACCCGGCCCTCGACCACCTCGACGGCTCGCTGTACCAGGGCCGTACGGGCGTCGACCTGTTCCTCGCCGAGGCGGCCGCCGCGCTGGGCACCGAGCCCCCGCGGCACCGCCGGTACGAGGGGACGGGCGTGGACCAGATCGGCGGCACCGCCGGCATCGGCACCGGGCACCTGCTGCTCGCCGCCCTCGGCCCGGCGGCCGGGGCACACCGCGCGGCGGCGGCCGACTGCGCCGCCGACCTGGCCGGCCGGCCGCTGGACGACCTCGGGGAGGAACCCAACCCCGGCACCGCGGCCCTGGCCGAGGGCTTCGCCCACGGCCGCGCGGGCGTCGCCCACTTCCTGCTCGCGATGCCCGACGAGGCGTCCGGGCACGCAGCCCGGAAGATCGTTGACGGACTCGCGGCCGACCTCCCGCGCATCGTCGCCGCCGCCCGCGCGCCCGGGGCGACCCGCCGCTACCTGTCCTGGTGCCGGGGCCTGGCCGGGCTCGGCACCCTGCTGGTCCAGGCGGGCCGGCGGGACGGCGACGACGCGCTGATCGCCCTGGCCGCCGAGGCGGCCGACACCTGCCGGACGCTCGCCCCGAGGACCGCGCAGGTGTTCCGCTGCTGCGGCCTCGCGGGCGTCGGGGACCTCTTCGTCGACCTCGCGGTGGCCACCGGCGAGGCCCGGCACTGGGCGGCCGCCGAGGAACTGGCGGCCCTGATCCTCACCCGGGCCGGCGGCCCGCCCGGCCGCCCGCTGCTGCCCGGCCGCCGGCCGGACACGGAGGCCCGGGCCTGGGCGGTCGGCACCCCCGGTGTCACCACCTTCCTGCGCCGCCTCGCCCGGCGCGGCGGCCCGGTGCCGGGACTGCTGCCGCCGCACTGACGGCCCCGGGCGGACGGAGGCCCACACGGACGTCACCCCGCCGGGCGCGATCCCCCACCTCGGCCAACACCCCTGCCGGGGGCGCCGGCCGGCCCGGGACCGTCGACACCACCGCGCTGTCGAACGGCCGAGGCGTGTCTCCTCGACGGGCCGAGCAGGTGTCCGTCCGGCCGGCGACGCCCCCGAGGGGATCGGGGCGCCGACTCCGGGAATCGTCGGGGTCGGGCCCCTGCCCAGGTCGTAGCCGCCCGGCCGAAGAGGTGCGACCTGGTGGGGAGAAGGGGTCGGACCTGAGTCCGACGATCCGCCGCGGGAACGCTGAGAGAGTTTCAACTACCGGACAAAAAACGGAAGTTGGAGACCACTTCCAGTGGAGATCGCGGAGGTTGCCATGCTGGGAACGTTGAGGGGCGGAGCCGACCGTGCGGGTGCGCGGCCCGCGACCGGGCGGCGCCGGGCGCCGGCCGGCCGAGCCGTCCGCGCGGCGGTGGTCGTGCTGGCGGGAGCGGGCCTGGTGGCCGGCGTGGTCCCGGCGGCGAACGCGCGGGACACCGTCGGCGCGGCCGCCGTCGGCGCGGCGGCGGACCCGGCACGGCGGGTCGACCGGGCGGCGCTGGACGCGGGCCTGCGAGCAGTGGTGGCGCCGGGCGGTGCCACCGCCGCGCTCGGCCGGGTGAGCGAGAACGGCCACACCCTTTGGAAGGGCGCGGCCGGAACCGCCGACCTCACCACCGGCGAGCCCGCCACGGCCCGCGACCGCTTCCGGATCGGCAGCGCCACCAAGACCTTCGTGGCGACCGTCGTCCTCCAACTCGTCGCGGAGCATCGGATCGGCCTGGCCGACCCGGTCGAGCAGCACCTGCCCGGCGTCCTGCACAACGGCGCCGGCATCAGCATCCGCCAACTGCTCAACCACACCGGCGGCATCTACAACTACACCTCGGACCCGGCCTTCGCCTACGACGACGAGGCTTCCTTCCGGACCTGGCTCAGCACCGACCGCTGGAAGTCACGGACGATGGCGGAGCTCGTCGCTGTCGCCGAGACCCACCCGGCGTACTTCCCGCCGGGAACGGACTGGCACTACTCCAACACCGACTACATCCTGCTCGGGATGCTCATCGAGAGGACCACCGGCCGCAGTTGGCAGCAGGAGGTCGACCGCCGGATCATCCGGCCCCTCGGCCTGGGCGAGACCACCATGCCGGAGAACGACCCCACCGTGCCCGGTCGCCACACCCACGGCTACGCCGCCCTGCCCGACGGCCCGGTGGACATCACGCTGTTCAACCCGACCATCGCCGGCCCGGCCGGCGCCGGCATCTCCACCACCGCCGACCTCGCCGCCTTCATGTCGGCCCTGCTCGGAGGACGGCTCCTCGGGCCCGCCGAACTCGCCGAGATGAAGCACACCACGGGCCTCGGACGCGGCGCCGACTACGGCCTCGGCCTGGAGCGCACACCCACCCCGTGCGGAGACTTCTGGGGCCACCGCGGCGACAGCCTCGGCTACAGCAGCATCATGCTGAGCGACGACACCGGGCGGCGCCAGGTCGTGCTCTCCCGCAACCCGTACGACTCCGCCGGACTGCCCTCCTCCGAGGCCGCCTTCACCCGCCTGGTGACCGCCGCGGCCTGCGCCGGCCGGACCGCCTAGGGTCCTTCGCCGGGAACCCGCTCACGGCACGACGCGAGCCGTCCGAGGATCCCGTCGGCGGTCCCGGCCAGGGCGAACGGGCAGGTCCTCGCGACCGCTCCGGGCGGCGGCGCCGGCCTGGCCGCCCGCGGGACGGGCGGGGCCCTCGTTCCGGCGGGCCGCACCGGCCGACGGGGCGGGGATCCGTGAGGACTGGGGTTCCGCTTGAGTGGAAACGGTATTGAGCCGACCTGGCGCGGGCTCCGGCCAAGGTGGCGGTGACCCGTACCGCCGCCCGCCGCCCGCCGCCTAGAGTCGCCGTCGGGCGGTGCGAAGCCCGGGTCCGAGCGACCCGCGGGCGGCGCATCCACGGGGGCCCGGCACATCCCGCAACATCTGATCGCAGGCCCGTCCTTCCGGTTCGACCGGCAGGCCTGCCAACGTGAGGGAGAACGCCATGTCCGACATCACCAAGTCCCGTGTCGAGAGCCTCGACCTTCAGGACCTCGACCTCAGCGAGCTGACCGTCACCTCGCTGCGCGACACCGTCGCGCTGCCCGAGAACGGCGCCTCCTGGGGCTCTTGTTCCTGCCAGGCCTCGTCCTCCTGCGCGCAGCCGCAGGACATGTAAGGAACGGCCCGAACCCGTCGGCCGGGCCCTTTGAGGCCGCGGCCACGGCGCCAGGAGGGACCCGGCGCGTCCACCGGACGCGCCGGGTTCGTCCCGCGTCCACAGCGCCTGCCGCGGGTCCGCAGGACCTGTCGCGCGGACCCGGTCGGGCCGGCGGCGCCGCGGCCGGAACCGACCAGTCCCACGAGACGCGCCCCAGGCCCCGTCGGAGGGAACCGCCCATGCCCAACCGCGCCGCCCCGCCCCGGGACGCCCGGGCGCCGGCCCCCGTACCGGCTCCGGCCGCGTACGCCGCGCGCCACGCCCTGGTGCGCTCCACCGTGCTCGCCCGGCCCGCCCAGTCCGCCGCCACGGCGCACGCCCGGGCGCTGCTGCGCGACCTCGCCGCCGCCGAGGCCGCGGTCGAGGCCCTGCGGCCGGCCCTCTGCGACGACCTGTACGCCGGCCGGGCCGGGCACGACGAGGAGTTCCACCGCAGAGTCGTGCTGCCGCTGCGCCGCGACCTGCACAACGGGCGAACGCCGCGGGCGGCGCTGCTCGACCGGCTCGCCGACCTGCCGCGCCGGGTCCCGCGGCTCGCCGAGTGGCTGGAGCTGCGACGGCTGCGGGCCCGGCTGCTGGACGCGCTCGCCGACGCCGTCCCGCCCGCCCTCGCCGCCGAACGGGCCGCCCTCGCGGACATCTGCCGGGAGCCCGCCTTCACCCGGGCCGTCGCGCTCACCAGCGCCGACCTGCTGCGCGCGGTGGCCAACACGGCGGGCGCGACCGGGGAACCGCGCGGCCGGGCACGCAAGGAGGAGGCGGCCGTGCTGCGGCACGCCCTGCGGGCCACCGCCAAGACCAGCCCGCTGTCCTGGTTCACCGCCGTCGGCTGGTCCTCCGAGGACGCCGAAGCCGCGGCGGGCGAGCCCCGCGCCTGCGTCCGGGAGAACCGGGCACTGGTCACCGCGCTCGTCCAGGCCCTGCTCGACGACCCCCGCCGCAGCCGCACGCTGCCGCACCGGATGACCAGCGCGGCCCGGGTCGCCGACGGCCGGGCCCGCTATGCCCGCGCGGAGGCGCTGTTCGCGGGCGGGCGCTTCCTGGTCACCCGGGAGGAGGAGGTCGAACTCGCCGCCCGGCCCGAACTGGCCCTGCTCGCCTCGCTCGCGGCCACCCCGGCCCCGCCGGACCGGCTCGCCGCCGGGCTCGCCGAGGCCCTCGGACGGCCGGGCGACGACCCGGGCGCGCACCGCTTCGTGGACCAGCTCGTCACGGCCCGGCTGCTGGTGCCCACCGAACCGGTCGACCCGCAGGACCGGCACCCGCTCCGCAGCCTGGCCGGGTGGCTCCGGCAGTGGCCGCAGGACGCCGAGCTGGCCCACCGGATCGATCAACTCGAACGGCAGAACGCCGAGTTGGTCGTGACCCCGGGCGAGCGCCGCCCCGCGCTGCTGGTCGTCCTCGCCGAGCGCTGGCGGCGGCTGCTGGCCGACGCCGGCCGGCCGGTGCCGCAGGAGGCCGCACCGCTCAGCGTCCTCAGCGAGGACGTCCACGCGCCGGCTCGGCCGCAGCCCCGGCCGGGCGCGGCCGACCGGGCGGCGCTCGCCGAACTCACCGCGTTCGCCGAGCTGTTCGACCACGCTCACCTGATGCGCCGGACGGCCCGGGACCGCTTCGTCGCCCGCTACGGCGTCGGCGGGGTGTGCGACGCCCCCTGGGACTTCGCTGCCGACCTGGCGGACTCGTGGGCGGATCCGACACCCCCGGACGAACTGGCCGCACTGCGCGAGGAGTTCGCGAAGCTGCCGGAGCAGGGCGGCGAACTCGTGCTCCCCGCCGAGCGGATCCGCGCCCTGGCCGCCCGACTGCCCCACTGGACCGCGGCCCGCCCGCTCAGCTACTCCTGGTTCGTCCAACGCGGCTCCGCGGACGGCCTGTTGTGCGTCAACCACGTCTACGGCGGCTGGGGGCGCTTCACCAGCCGCTTCCTCGACGGCCTGGCCCCGCAGGCCGCCACCGAGGTCGCCCGGCAGCTGCGGTCCGGCCTCGGCGCCGGCGCCCGCGCCGCCCAGATCCGGCCGGTCGGCGGCTTCAACGCCAACCTGCACCCGCGACTGCTCGCCGACGAGATCGGCCCCGACCGACAGTGGACCGGCCTCGCCGAGTCCGACCTCGACCTCGTGCACGACCCGGTCGACGACCAGCTCCGGCTGCGGCTGCGCACCACCGGCGAGCTGCTCGACGTCCTCTACCTGGGCTTCCTCGCACCGGTCATGCTGCCCCGGCGGCTCGGCCCGCTGCTCAACGACCACCCCGAGGGGGTCGTCGACTTCCGGGCGCTGCTGCCGCGCACCACCCTCGCCGCGCCCGGCGGCAGCGTGCTGCGCACCCCGCGGCTGCGCCACCGGCACGTCGTCCTCGCCCGCCGCCGCTGGCTCCTGCCGGCCGGAGTGCTCGACGCCCTGCGGGCCGACCTCGCCGCCGACCAGGGCCCCGACGCGGTCCCGGCCGCGGCCGTCGCCCGGTGGCGGGCCCGGCTCGACCTGCCCGAGCAGCTCTTCCTCCACCCCGCACCGGCCGCGGCCGACACCACGGGCACGCCCGGCGACGCCTTCGTCGCCCACCTGCGAGCCCCCAAGCCGCAGCCCGTCGACATCGGCAACCCGCTGCACCTGTGCCACCTCGCCAAATGGCTCACCCGGCACCCGCGCGGCGCGGTGCTGGAGGAGGCCCTCCCGGCCATCGCGGGTCACCCGGAGCCGACCCGGGCCGTGGAACTCGTGGTGGAGACGTACCGGCCCGGTCGGGGCAGCCCGCAGGCGGCCGGCGCCTTCGAATCCGTCCGTACCGCCATCGCCGAGGAGGCGCCCGATGAGTGACCCGGCCGACGGCCGAGGGGCCGTGACCGCCTGGGACGTGGTCCTGTACCACTACCGGCCCGACAAGGCCCGCGCGCTGCGCGAAGCCGTCCTGCCGCTGGCCCGGCAGGCGGCGGCCGAGGGGCTGGCCGCCCACGTCGAGCGGCACTGGCGGTTCGGACCGCACCTGCGGCTGCGGCTGCGCGGCCCGGAGGCACGGGTGGCCGGGGCGGCGCAGCGGGCCGCCGAGGCGCTGCGGGCGTGGGCGGCCGCGCACCCGTCCGTGGCCGACCGGTCGGACGAGCAGCTGCTCGCCGAGGCCGCCGTCGCCGGACGCGCGGAGCTGATCGCGCCGCCGTACGCGCCGCTGGTGCCGGACAACACCGTCGTGGCGGCGCCCGCAGACCGGTCCGCCGAAGAAGCCCTGCGGGCGCTGATCGGCGACGAATCCGCCGAGCTGCGCGAGGAGTTGCTGCGGACCGGCCTGCCCGCCCTCGACTCGGCCTGCCACTTCCTCGGCGCGCACGGCGACACCCCGCAGGCGCGGGTGCAGCTGGTGGTGACGGCGCTCGCGGCACACGCCACCGCGCATCCGGACGGGCTGGTCGGCGCGCACTACTCGGTGCTCTCGCACCTGGAGGACTTCCTGGTCCACGAGGACCCGGACGGCAGCCTGCGGGCCGCCTTCGAGCGCCGCTGGGAGCAGAGCGGCCGGGCGGTCACCGCGCTGGTCGGCCGGATCGCCGACGGCGGCGCGCGCGACTGGGAACGGGACTGGGCGCACTGGTCGGCGACCGCCTGGAGCCTGGCCGAGCGGCGGCTGACGGCCGGCGCCGACCTCGGCGGCCGCCACGCCGAGTACCAGGAGCGCGCCGAGGCCCTCGGCGACCCGGCCACCGCCGAACGCTGGAACGCCGAACTGCGCACCCGCTACAGCGAGTTCCACCGACTGCTGCAGCGCGCCGACCCCGACGGCAGGATGTGGCACCGTCCCGACTACCTGATCAACCGGGCCGGCACCAACGGCCTGTACCGGCTGCTCGCGATCTGCGACGTCCGCCCGATGGAGCGCTACCTGGCCGCCCACCTGCTGGTGCGCAGCGTGCCCGAGCTGACCGGGCACCGCTGGCAGACGCTCCTCGGCGCCGCGGAGGATCCGGGCGGCGCGGAGCAGTCGGGCGTGGCGGTGGCGACGGGCGGCGCGGGGCGCACAACACTGGAGGGGGCGGCATGACGGCCGAACCGGACGCCGTTCGGCCCCGCTTGCGCCCCGGGGTGGCGGTGACGCCGCTGCGCGAAGGGCTGCACCTGCGCGGGCGCGAGAGCAGCGTCACCCTGGAGGGCAGCCGGGCGCTCCCGGCGCTGTGGCAGGTGCTCGCCGCCCGGCTCGGGCCGCAGGCGGAGGCCGTCGACGCGGCCGTCGAGGCGGCTGTCGAGGCGGCCGTCGAGCCGAGGGTGGCGGCCGCGCTGGCCACCGTCACCGCCCGGCTGCGCGAGCACGGCCTGCTCGTGGACCACCCGGACGGGGTCCGACTGCCGCCCTGGCCGGGAGCGGTGGCGGACGACCCCGGCGGTGCGGAGGCGGCCCTGGCGGCCGCCCGCCCGGTGGTGGCCGCCGCGGACCCGGACGGCCCGTCGGCCCGTGCGATGGCGCGCGCCCTGGCCCGGGGCGGGACGGCGGCTCCGGCGGTGGTCGCCGAGCCCGGGCTGCCCGCCGGCCGGGTGGTGGCCACGGCGGACGGTCCGGCGGGAACGGAGCTGGCGGTCGCGGTGCAGTGCGGTGCGGACGGCGGCTTCGTCACCGAGCCCGCCGACCCGGCCCGGGCCCGGACGGACGCGGCGGCGCTCGCCGCCCGGCTGGAACCCGCCCCCGCTGCGGACCCGCCGCCCGTGCTCCTCGCGCTGCTCGCCGCGGCCGGCGCCCAGCGGCTGCTCTGTGCCGTCGCGGGCCTGCCGGACCCGGGCGAGCCGGCCGATGATCCGCGGCTGCTCGACGGGCGCCCCACCGTCCTGATCGCCGACGCCGCTCCGCCGCACGCCGAGCACCACCCGTGGGCGGCGGGCCCCGGGGCCGCCGCCGCGCCGCCCGGGACCCTCGCCGAGGCGCTGCGCCGGGTGAACGCCCTCGGTGACCCCCGGCTGGGCGTGCTGGACGCACCCTCCGCGGGCGACCTCCCGCAGCTGCCCGTGGCCCTGGTCTCCTGCGCCACCCCCGCCGGCCCGCTGGCGGCCGGGGCGGTGCGGACGGACCTCGCCCGGCTGGCCGCCGCCTGTCGGTCCGTCGAACTGCACCTGGCGGCGGTGGGCGGGGGAGCCGTGCCGGTGGTCGGCGTCGACCCGGACCACGCCCTCGGCCTGGCCCTGCGTCGCGCCGTGCTCGACCGGGCGGTGCGGGGCGACCGGCCGCTCCTGGACGACCGGGCGGTGCGGGGCGACCGGGCGGTGCCCGAGTCCGCCTGGCGGGAACACCCGCAGGCCGGGCACTGGTACGGCGTCCTGGCCCGCCGGCTCGGTCGAACACCGATCCTGATGGTCGGTCAACTCTCCCACGGGTCGGTGTACCTGGCGCAGGTGGAGGAGGGCAGGGCGGTCGAGGCCACGCCCGCCGACGCCGTCGCCCACGCCGCACTGGCCGCCCTCACCCGGCTGATGGCCCGGGGCGCCGGCCTCGCCGCCGTCCACCACACCGTCCTTTCCGGCGCCGCCGCCCCGCTCGCCGCAGCCGGCCGGACCCCGGCGGCCTGGACCGACCTGGGCTGGGCCGACCGCTGGCTCGCCGACATCGCCGACCGGGAGGCGGACCTGCAGGCCGCCCTGGTCCGGATCACCGGTCTGCGCACCGCCCGCTGGCGGCCCGCCACCCCCGAGGCCCGCCCGTTCGCCGACGCCCTGGACGGCTGCGGCTTCACGGCCCTCGTAGCCGAAGGAGGCCGCCCATGAGCGAGTTGCCGGTCCTGACCCCGGTCGAGGCACTGGCCGCCACGAGCGGCACCGCCGTCGTCCACCTCACCGAATGGACCCTGGGCCTGGCCGCCCGGCTCAGCCGGCACGCCCTGGCACACCCCGTACGCCTGGTGCCGGTGCGCGAGGACGGCGCGCTGACCGTGGTCGGCCCGGTGCTCGCCCCCGGCGCACCGGCCTGCCTCGCCTGCGTCGAGTACCAACGGCTCGCCACCGCCGGCGGCCGGGTGCCCTGGCAGAGCCCGGCCCTGGCGCTGGGCGGCACCGGCACCCCGGCCTTCGCCGAGGCCGTGACCGCGCTCGCCGCCGAGCTGGCCAAGGGCCCCGAGGCCGTGGAGGGCGCGGAGGGCGCCGGGGGCCCCGAGGCCGCGGAGAGCACCGACGGCGCCACCGTCCACGTGGTGCACGGCGGCCGGGCCACCTGGTCCACCCACCGGGTCCGCCCCGTCGGCGGCTGCGAGGTCTGCCGGCCGCTTCCCCCCGACACGCCCGAGGCCGCCCGGCTGCCCGCCACCCCCCGCCCGCTGCCCGACCCGGCCGTCCTGCGCGGGCCCAACGACCGCACCGACGCCGGGCAGTTGCGGGCCGAACTGTACGACGAGCGGTTCGGCCCGGTCCGCCGGCTGTTCCGCACCGAGGACTCGGCCTTCGCCCTCACCACCGCCTGGGTGACCGACGGCCGGGCGCTCGACGACGGCGGGTACGGGCGCGCCGCGGACTTCCGCTCCAGCGAGCGGGTCGCGCTGTTCGAGGCGGTGGAGCGGCACGCGGGCATGCGGCCGCTCGGGCGCCGCACCGTCCTGCGCGGCTCCTTCGCCGAACTGGCACGCGAGTTGGGCCCGGACGCCGTCCTCGACCCGGCCCGGCTCGGCCTGCCCGACGACCCCCACCAAGGGCACCCCACCCCGGCCACCGCCCCCTACACCCCCGAGCTGGTCCTCGACTGGGTGCACGGCTGGTCGCTCACCCGCCGCCGCCCGGTCGCCGTCCCGGAGCGCGTCGCCTACTGGGAGGTTCCCGGCCGCGACCGCCCCCGGGTGGTCTACGAGTCCTCGAACGGCTGCGGACTCGGCAACAGCCCCCAGGAGGCCGCGCTCTACGGCCTGTTCGAGGTCGCCGAGCGCGACGCCTTCCTGATGGCCTGGTACGCCCGCACCCCGCTGCCCGGCGTCGCCGTCCCCACCGAGGACCCGCAGATCGCCGAACTCGCCGACCGGGCCGAGCTGTTCGGCTACCACCTCACCCTGCTCGACGCCACCAACGACCTCGGCGTTCCCGCCGTGATCGCCCTCTGCCGCCACCGCGGCGACCACCCCGACGCCCCGCGCACCCTCCTGGCCGCCGGAGCCCACCACGACCCCCGGACGGCGATCCGCTCCGCCGTCGCCGAGGTGGTCACCAACGTCCAGGAGGCGCCCCACCGCTCCGTCGCCCCGGGCGGGCCGCGCGACCCGCAGCGGCTGCGGCCGATGCTGGAGCGCCCGGAGCTCGTCGTCTCCCTGGACGACCACGTCGGCCTCAACACCCTGCCCGAGGCCCAGCCCCGCCTCGACTTCCTCTTCGCCGGCCCGCCGCCGGTGCCCTGGACCGAGCGCTGGCCCGGCGACCCCGAACCGGTCACCGACCTCACCGACCTGCTGGAGCGGACGGTCACCCGGCTGGCGGGGGAGGACCTGGAGGTCCTCGTGGTCACCCAGGACGAGCCCGGCGTCCGCGACCGGCTCGGCCTGCACTGCGCCAAGGTCGTCGTCCCCGGCACGCTGCCGATGACCTTCGGCCACGCCAACCGCCGCACCCGGGGCCTGCCCCGCCTGCTGGAGGTCCCGTACCGCCTCGGCCGCACCCCCGCGCCGCTGCGCCACGACGAACTCCCGC
Source organism: Kitasatospora sp. NPDC041917 (assembly GCF_055589745.1). NCBI lineage: Bacteria > Bacillati > Actinomycetota > Actinomycetes > Kitasatosporales > Streptomycetaceae > Kitasatospora > Kitasatospora sp. NPDC041917. Next base: position 162,266 of record NZ_JBVJBI010000015.1, read on the forward strand.
TCCACCCGCACCCGTTCCCCTAGTCACCGGAGAGCACGCGATGACCACCCACGCGCTGCCGGCCACCACCTGGCACAGCCTGCACCTCGCGCTGCCGCTGCCGGCCCGCGAGGCCGACGCCTTCCTCACCGAGGACCTCGCCCCGCTGATGGACGGGCTCGCCGGCACCGACTGGTTCTTCATCCGCTACGGGGAGGGCGGCCCCCACCTGCGCATCCGCCACCGCGGCCCGGGCCCGGCGCCCGCCTCCCTCGCCGCCGACCTCACCCGCCTCGCCACCCGACGCACCGCGCCCGACGGCCCGTTCGCGGACGGGCACGGCACCGTGACGGAGGTCCCGTACGAGCCCGAGACCGAGCGCTACGGTGGCGCGGCCCTGCTGCCGATCGCCGAAGAGGTGTTCACCCAGTCCACCCGCGCCGCCGTCCGCGCCCTGCACGCCCTCGGCGCGGCCCCCGAGAAGCGGTTGCAACTCGCCCTCGACCTCGCCCACACCACCGCGTACGCGCTCGGCCTCGACGAACTCGCCGCCTCCCGCTGGCTGCGCCGCCACGCCGCCGCCTGGCGCTGGGTCACCGAGTTCCGGCCGCTGCCGGGCGCCGCCGTGCACACCCGGGTCAACACCGTGTTCGCCCGCCAGCGGGAGACGCTGGCCCGCCGCGCCCGGGAGCTGCGCGCGGCACTGGACGCCGGCACGGCCACGCCCTGGCTGGGGGACTGGGCGGCGCAGGCCGCCGAGGCCGCCGCCCGGATGCGGGCCGTCGTGGCCGCCGCGCCCGCCTCGGCCGCCGAGGAGGCCGAGGAGCGCCTGGAGTGGATCTGGGCCTCCCAGCTGCACATGCTGTTCAACCGGCTCGGCGTCGGCCCCGACGAGGAACGGGCGGTCTGCCGCCTCGCCGCCCGCACCCTGCTGGAGACCGGACAGCCGTTCACCTTCTTCCCCGCCGACCACCACGCCCCCGACCACCAGTACCTGGAACGCAGCAAGTTCCAGATCGGCCGCGGCGAGGACACCGCCCTGCGCGACCTGCCGCACCACCCGGCCCCGAGCCCCCGACCCGGCGACCTCCCGCTGCCCGCCGACCCGCTGCCGCCCGTCACCCTCGCCGACGCCCTGCGCACCCGCCGCTCCACCCGCGGCCCGCTGACCGGCCCGCTCACCGCCGGCGCCCTCGGCGGACTGCTCTGGTCCGCCTTCGCCCCCGCCCCCGACACCGGCCACCGCCCGTACCCCAGCGCGGGCGCCCTGCACACCGTCCGGCTGCGCCTGCTCGCCCTCGCCGTCGACGGCCTGCCCGCCGGCACCTACCACTGCCTCCCCGAACACCGCAGCCTGCGCCCGATCGGCCCGGCCCCCGCCCTCGACGACCTCAAGGCGCTCTCCTCCTACCTCTCCCGCCCGGCCGAGGACCCGGACGCCATCGGCGTCGACCAGGCCCCCGCCGTCCTCGCCGTGTACCTCGACCTCGCCCGGCTGCGCCGCCGCTACGGACTGCGCGCCCTGCGCCTCGGCGTCCTGGAAGCCGGACACCTGGCCCAGAACCTGCTCCTGACCTCCGCCGCCTTCGGCCTCGGCACCACCCCCCTCGGCGGCCTCCAGGACGACCTCGCCCACGAACTCCTCGGCCTGGACGACCTCGGAGAGCCGATCCAGTACCTGCTCCCGCTGGGCCGGCCGGGGACTGCACCGGTGATCACGGAGTGAGTACCCTCGGCCCGTGACCGATCACGGCATCGCCCTCCCCGCGTTCCGCCTCCACGTCGTGCCCGCCGTGGTGGCGCTGGCCGGCCCGACCTGGCAGCGCGAGGTGTGGCTCGACCGGGACGAGTTCGAGGACCTCGCCCACACCGTGCACGTGCTCTTCGACGACTTCTGCGACGCGGACGATCCGGGGCGGTCCCTCGCTTCCTGAGGGACGCAGGGCCGTGCTGGCCACGCTGCGGCAACTGTGCCGGGAGGAGCTGGTGGGCTTCGACGAGGTCATGGCGTACGGGATGCCCGCGTACGAGCGGGGCGGCGACGCGGAGATCGCGTTCGCCAGCCAGAAGCAGTACATCTCCTTCTACCTCATGCGCGGTGACGTCCGTGAGGCGTTCGAGGAACGGCTGGCCGGGCAGGACATGGGCAAGGGCTGCCTGCGGTTCCGCAGGAGGCCGGTTCACGGTGCCGTGGGCGGGCCCGGCGCCGGCTGCCGGCCGCCGAAGAAGACCTGCACCTCCCGGATCAGCCCGTCCCGGACCGTGATCGCCTCGACGTTGCGGTAGCGGTCGCCGGTGGTCAGCTCGTACTCGTAGTAGGCGAAGACGAGTTCCCCGCCGGCGGGCGTCACCCGCAGCAGCCGTTGCTCCGTGAAGCGGTCGGCGGTGGGGAAGCACCGGCGGAAGAAGGCCTCCTTGTCGATGCGGTCGTCCTGGGGGCTGGTGAACGTGAAGTCCGCGGCGTACAGCGGCACGGCCGCCTCCCGGTCCTGTGACCGGTAGCAGCGGAACGCGGCCTCGACGATGCTCGCGGGGGTGCGGTTCATGCGATCTCCCTGGTTCGGCTTCAGTCGGCCAGTCCCAGCGGGTCGTCCGCCGGGTCCAGCAGTTGCGGGCCGTTGTTGCGGACACTGTTGACGGTGGTGGGGACGGCGCGGACGCGCAGGTCGCCGTCGGCGGGGCGGCGCAGCAGGTGGTGGAGTTCGGCGCGGTCGGTGTGGGCGGGGGAGAGCCAGGTGGGGAGGTCGTCGGGGGCGATGGTGAGGGGCATCCGGTCGTGGACGCGGCCGGCGGAGTCGGTGGCGTCGGTGGTGATGACGGTGGCGGTGGCCAGCCAGGCGAGCGGGTCGTCCTCGGGGCGGGTGCCGTCGCGCCAGAACTCGTAGAGGCCGGCCATCAGCATCACGTCGCCGGTGCTGAGGAAGTACGGCTGCTTGTACTTCTTGCGGTCGGCGGTGGCGGGGACCTCGCGCCATTCGAAGTAGCCGTCGGCGGGGATGACGCAGCGGCGGGCGGTGAAGGCCTTGCGGAAGGCGGGCTTGGTGTCGACGGTCTCCGAGCGGGCGTTGATCATGCGGGCGCCGCCGGACGGGTCCTTGGACCAGGACGGGATCAATCCCCAGCGCAGCGGGCGCAGTTGGCGCATCACCTCGCCGGTGTCCCGGTCGACGCGTTCCAGGACGGCCGGGACCGGGTCGGTCGGGGCGACGTTCCAGCTCGGTGCGAAGGTCTCGGCCGGGTCCCACCGGAGCTCTCCGAGCAGTGAGACGAGGTCCTGGGGCGTGGTGGTGGAGACGAAGCGGCCGCACATGCCTCCCAGCCTCCCACGTCCCACGGACAACGGTGTTCAACTGGGCGCCCGCGCGCCCGGGGTGTGGCCGAGGGCGCGGCGGAACACGTCGATGAAGGCGCCGGCCGAGGCCCAGCCGCAGCGGTGCGCGACGGCGGTGACCGGCAGTCCCTCGGCGGCAGGACCAGGGCGTGGTGCAGCCGCAGCTGGGTGCGCCACTGGGGGAAGGTCATGCCGAGGTCGGCGCGGAACAGCCGGGACAGCGTGCGGTCGCCGGGGCGCCGACGGTGCGACTGGGCGCTGTTCCGGACGCTGCCGGAGCCGGTGGTGCCGGATTCGGCGGCACCGTCCGCCGGGGCGGAGCACGTGGGGGCCGGGTGACTCACGCGTACCGTTCATATCTGTTACGGTCGTTTTAGAAACGAACGATTGGCGAGTGAACGATATGAAGCTGTTCGGCAAGCGCCGGTGGCTCTGGGGATCACTGCTGTCCGTGGCCGTGCTGCTGGCCGGCGCGGGCGGCTGGGTGGTGTACCAGAACGAGTACGACCTCACGGAGGAGCGGGTCACCGTCACCGGCGGCAAGCAGCCGCTCCAGGGCGTGCTGGCCCGCCCCACCGGCGGCCACGGACCGTACGGACTGGTGGTCTTCGTCCACGGCGACGGACCCGTCGACGCCACCCACGACACCTTCTACCGGCCGCTCTGGGAAGCCATGGCGAAGGCCGGGTACGCCACGCTGTCCTGGGACAAGCCCGGCGTCCGCAACGCCCCCGGCAACTGGCTGGACCAGAGCATCCAGGACCGCGTCGACGAGACCCTCGCCGCGATCCGCTGGGCCAAGGCCCAGCCCGGCATCGACCCGGACCGGATCGGGCTCTGGGGCGCCAGCCAGGCCGGCTGGGTGATGCCCAAGGCCGCCCGGCAGTCCCCGGACGTCACGTTCCTGATCGCCGTCGGCACCGCCGTCAACTGGCTCCAGCAGGGCCGCTACAACCTGCTCGCCGAGCTCGGCGAGCGGCACGCCTCGCCCGAGGAGACCGCGGCCGCCGTCGCCCGCAGCGACCGCGACCTGGCCGCCCTGCGGGCGAGTGCGACCTTCGAGCAGTACCGGGCCGCCGGCGGCGACGCCGAGGGGCTGACCCCCGAGCGGTGGGCGTTCAACAAGCGCAACCACCTCTCCGACGCCACCGAGGACCTCGCCGCGGTCCGGATCCCGGTGCAACTGATCCTCGGCGGCCGGGACGTCAACGTCGACAGCGACGACACCGAGGCCGGTTACCGGCGCCTCGTCACCACCCCGGGCCTGCTCCAGGTCCTGCGCTTCCCGGACTCCACCCACAACATCGTGCCCGAGGACGTCGAGGACTCCGAACTGCGCAGCACCGTCCTGGCCGTCGCCGCCCCGCGCTCGCTGTTCACCCCCGGCTACCTCGACGGCATGCGGGACTTCCTGACCTCGCTCGACCACCGGAAGGGCTGACCCACGATGAAGCTCCTCGCCCTCGGCGGAGCCGGCGCGATGGGCCGGGTCTCCGCCCGGGTCGCGGCCGCCCTGCCCGGCGTCCACGAACTGGTGATCGCCGACCGGGACCTCGACGCCGCCCGCCGCGCCGCCGCCGCACTCGCCGCCGGCGCACCGGTGCCCGTCCGCGCGAGCCGGGTCGACGTCACGGACGGCCCGGAGCTGCACGCCGCCCTCGCGGACGCCGACGCCGTGCTGAACACCGTCGGCCCGTACTACCGCTACGGCTTCGACGTGCTGCGCGCCGCGATCCGCACCGGCACCCACTACCTGGACATCTGCGACGACTGGGAACCCACCGTCGCGATGCTGGAACTGGACGAGGAGGCCCGCGCCGCCGGAGTGCGCGCGGTGCTCGGCGCGGGCGCCAGCCCCGGCGTCAGCAACCTGCTCGCCGCCCGGGCCGCCGCCCGCCTCGACACCCTGACCGACGTGTACACCGCCTGGCCGGTGGACGTCGGCTCCACGCCCGACTCCTCCCGGCCCGGCTCCTCCCGGCCCGACACCTCGCTGCGCGACCCGAACGGCGCGGTCTCGGCCGCCGCCGTGCACTGGATGCAGCAGATCAGCGGCACCGTCGCGACGGTGGAGGACGGCCGGCTGGTCCGGCGGCCCCCGCTGCGCCCGGTCGCCCTCGACCTGCCCGGCGGCCACCGCGGCACCGCCTACACCGTCGGCCACCCGGAGCCGGTCACCCTGCACCGCAGCCTGCGGCCCGGCGGCGACGCGGCCAACCTCATGGTGGTGTCCGTCGGCACCGCCGCCTACCTGGGCGTGCTGCGCGAGGACCTCGACGCCGGACGGCTGACCAACGAGACCGCCGCCGCCGACCTCGACCGCCCCACCCTGCGCCGCACCCTGCGCGCGGCCGCCCGAGCCCCCCGGATGCGTGGGCCGGGCACCCTCCCGCCGTTCTTCGCCACCGCCACCGGAACGCGCGACGGCCGACCGGCCGCGGCGCTCGCCCGCCTGGACGGCGCGGAGCGGTTCCTGGCGGACATGGCGGAGGCCACGGGCGTCCCGGCGGGGCTGGCGCTGGCGCAGCTGCTGGACGGCACGGTGCGGGCGACGGGGGTGCACCCGCCGGAGGCGGTGATCGACGGGGAGCGCTTCTTCGCCGACCTGGCGCGGGAGTGCCCGGGCGTGGAGGTGGTGGAGGAGTTGTAGGCCGGGCGTTCAGCCGTCGCGCGGGTCGTTCTCCGTCCACGGGCGCAGCTTCTCCGGGTTGCGGACCGCCCAGATGCGGGTGATCCGGCCGTCCGCCAGCTCGAACGCCGCCACCGTCGCGGTGCGGCCGCCGTGCCGGGCGACCAGGCCGGGGCGGCCGTTGACGGTCCGTTCGAGGAGTGTGAGCCCGGGGGCCCGGTCGGCGAGGTGGACCAGGTACTGGGCGATCCGCTCGCCGCCCCGGACCGGGCGCAGGGCGGCGCCGACCAGGCCGCCGCCGTCGGCGGTCATCGTGGCGTCGGGGGCGAGCAGGGCGATCAGGGCCGTGATGTCCCGGGCCTCCCAGGCCTCCTTGAAGTGCCGCACCAGAGCGGCCTGCGCGCCCGTCGGCGTCGCCGGGGCCTGCGCGGCCCTGATCCGTCGGCGGGCGGAGGCGGCCAGCTGCCGGCAGGCCGCCGGGGTCCGGCCGACGATCCCGGCGACCTCGGGGAAGGGGTAGCGGAAGACGTCGTGGAGGATGAACGCCACCCGCTCGGCCGGGGTCATCGCCTCCAGCACGACCAGGAAGGCCATGCTCACCGACTCGTCCAGGGTCACCCGGTCCGCCGGGTCGGCCGGTCCGCCGCTGCCGCCGGCCGGCCCGCCGATCCACTCGCTGCGGTCGGGCAGCGGCTCGGGGATCCACTCGCCGACGTAGCGCTCCCGCCGGGCCCGCGCCGATCCGAGCAGGTCCAGGCAGACCCGGGTGGCCACCGTGGTCAGCCAGGCGCCCGGCGAGGCGATGGCTTCCTGCTGCCGGCGGGGCAGCGCGTACCAGCGGGCGTACGTCTCCTGCACCGCGTCCTCGGCCTCGGCCAGTGAACCGAGCAGCCGGTAGGCGAGGTTGATCAGCTGCCGCCGCTCGCCGACGATCACGCTCAGCTCCGGTACGGGCCGCTCCTGCCCCGGCTCGGACGGGGTGTTCATGGTCGGGGCCGCTCCCTGTCTCGTCTCGTCCGGCCGGCGCTCTCGCCGTTCTCGCGGCTCCTGCCGTTCCCACCGCTGCGACCCGACCACGGGCCGGCCTGCGATGCCCGGCCCGGGACGGACCCCGCCTCACACTTCGCCGGCCTGTGTCGTCGGATCACCGGGACACTATCGATCAACCGCCGCGAGGCAGAAGAGGGGAACACGACATGGCCATCCACACCACGGCGAGGGCGGCGACGGGGACGGTGCCGGGAACGGCGGTGGAACAGCGTACCCGGGCCTTCCTGCGGGTCTCCGTCGCGCTCCAGACCGCGACCGTCCTCCTCCAGGCGGTCTCGGCCGGCCTGCTGCTCTCCACCTCCTACGGCGAACTGCTGCACGGCATCGGCGCGCGGGTGATGTACGGGGCCTCGATGCTGTACGTGCTCGCCGCCGTCCTGGCCTGGCGGCCGGGCGGCGGCTCGCCCCGTCCGATCCTGTACGCGTCGGGTTTCCTGGTGCTGGCCTCGGCGCAGGTCGTCCTCGGCATCGCCCACGTGCCGTCGGTCCACGTCCCGCTGGGCGTGCTGATCTTCGGCCTGAGCGTGGCCGTGCTGGTCCGGATGCCGGCCGCCCGCTCCACCGAGCGGACGGCCGGCACGAGGGACTGAGAGGTTCCTCAGGACCCGACGGCCCAGCTCTGGCCGGCTGCCGGGCGGGTGGTGACGGGGGTGCCGGCGGTGCCGGCGCGCGCGTCGAGGGCGAGGCCGGTGGCGACGTTGGTGACGGTGACGCCGGCCTCGCCCTGCGTCAGCTTCCACTCCTGCCAGGGGTTGCCGGGCGACAGGTCGAGCAGGTAGGCGCTGTAGCCGGCCGAGTTCCCGGCGGAGAGCACGGTGTGCCGGTGGGTGGCGGTGGCGCAGTTGTCGGTGATCCGGACGGTGCCGTCGGGGTTGGTGGTGAAGGTCCACTGCTGCGCCGCGTCACCGGGGCGCGCGGGCTCCAGGTCGGTGATCGAGCCGATCGGCGCGGTGCAGGAGCCGAGCAGCGAGAGCGCGAGGCCGCCGCTGGTCAGCGTGTGGTACTTCCCGTCGTCGACGACGCCCGACGGCCCGCCCGTCGACGTCGGGGTGAGCCGGTAGAGGGCCGCGCCGTGCGCCGGGAGCGAGGCGCCGATCGGCCCGGTGACGGTCGAACTCGCGCCCGTCCACAGCTCCTTGGCCCGGTAGCCGGAGCCGCCGAGGCCGAGTTCGGTGAGACTGGTGGAGACGCTGCGGCCGGCCGCCGGGTCCTGGTTGACGAGCAGCACGGCGGTGTCGCCGTTGGCGAGCTGCCGCTTGAGGACCACCGGCGCGCGCCCGTCGGCCGGCTTGGCGCCGACCAGGGTGGCGGGCTTGGCGAGGCCGTCCTGGTCGATCGCGATCACCTCGCGGTTCTTCAGGATCGCCAGGCTCGCGTCGTCGATCCCGGTGGACCAGGTGTAGCCGCCGTCGCTGTGCCGGGACTGCGCGGCGGTGCGCAGGTCGGCGCCGGAGATCAGCGGCGCGGCGAGCATGGCGAGGATCGAGGTCTCGGTGCGGGACTCGTCGTCGGTGAAGGGCTTGTGGCAGACGCAGGTGTCGGTGGTGCCCCACAGGCCGTAGACGTCCTGCCAGCCGGTGAACATCATGTCCAGGTCGTTCCAGCTGCCCGGGCGGACGTTGCCCGGGTACTGCAGCGCGGTCTGCAGCTGCCCGTTCCAGAGCACCCCGTCGAGCTCGCTGTCCCGGTCGCCGCCGATCCGGCAGAGGTTGGCGACCTGGCCGCACCAGACGCCGGTGGGCGCGTAGCCGGGGGCGTGGAACGGAGCCGTCCCGGCGGCCTGGACCACCGGGTCCGTGCGGGCCGGGTCGTCGGCGGCGAGCAGGTACGGGACGCCGGTGTGGGCGGGCTGGGCGGAGACGCTGAGGGTGACCTTGGGCCTGCCCTGGGTGGCGGAGGCGGCGTCCAGGGCACGCTGGAAGGTCTGCACCCGGGCGTAGACCGAGCGGGTCAGCTCCTTGCCCTCGCCCTGGGTGTAGTAGTTGTGCCCGTCCGGGCCGACGATCTGCGGGCCGTACGGGCAGTCGTCGTACTTGACGAAGTCGACGCCCCAGGAGACGAAGTCGGCCGCGTCGGTGGACTCGTGGCCGAGGCTGCCGGGGTGCATCTGGCAGGTGAGGTAGGTGTCGGTGGCGTAGAGGCCGAACTTCATGCCCTTGCCGTGCGCGTAGCGGGCCAGGTACTCGATGCCGTTGACGCTGCGCCCGTCCACGGTCTGCGCGGGGAAGTGGTCGGGGCGGGGGATCAGGTGGCCGGAGGTGGGGTCGTTGCCGGTGCCGTCGGTGCCGCTGACCGGGTTCCCGGCGTTGTCGTACAGCTGCATGCCGCCGTCGGCGTTGCGGACCAGGTCGGTGCTCTGGCCGTCGCGGTGCCAGAGCGACCAGCCGTCGTCGATGGTGACGGTGTCGTACCCGGCCGCCACCAGGCCGTTCGCGGCCATGAAGTCGATGGTCTGGACGACCTGCTCCTGGGTGACCTCGGTGCCGAGGGAGTTCCAGGAGTTCCAGCCCATGGGCGGGGTCAGGGCGTTGCCGTTGCCGAGCGCGGCGGCCGGCGCGGCCGTGCCGAGGCCGACGGCTCCCAGGCCGGCGGTGGCGAGGGCGAGGGACAGGAGGGATGCCGCGAGACGGCGGCGGGTTCGGCGCATGTGCGCACTCCTGAGGATGTGGGGGGACCGGTTGGTCGGGAAAGCTCATGGGGGGAGAGGGGATCGCGGCCGGCCGGGTGGGGCCGGCCGGCCGCGGGTGGGGCGGTGTGGGGGTCAGTCGGTGACGGTCGCGGTCGCGGAGCGGCCCGGGGCGAGGGTCACGGTGGTGGAGGTGTAGGTCACGCCGTCGACGGTCGTGGTGCGGGCCTCGCGCGGCGCGCCGTCGACGGTGACGCGGGCGTGCTGCCCGGGGAAGCGGGCCTCCCAGGTCAGCCGCTCGGTACCGGTGTTGGTGACGGTGCTGCGCTGGGTGCCGTCGTGGCGGACGGTCACCGTGCCGGCGCCCACCGGGATGCCCGCGACCTGGAGCCAGCCCATCGAGGAGGGCAGCTGCGGGGCGGTGGTGAGCGCGTGGCCGGCGGCGTCCGGGGTGACGCCGAGCAGGCCCTGGACGGTCTGGGCGAGCAGGGTGAACGGGACCTCGGGGTAGTCGCCGTTGAGCATCGCGCCGCTCACGTGCGGCTGGCCGGTGCTCTCGTAGATGTGCCGCATCCACTTCCAGGCGGTGGTGCCGTCGTGGTTGGCGAGGAAGGCGTCCGGGAGGTAGGTGTAGGCCTCCAGGTTGGCCGAGCGCTCCGGGCCGGAGTCGGCGGCGTCGACGGCGGCGAGGAAGCCGTCCCGGCGCGGGCCCGGGTCGAGCAGCCGCTTGACCGGCATCAGCACGCTCGCCTCGTAGCCCCAGCCGGTGATCGGCTTGCCGGTGGTGTCGTAGCCGTGGACGACCTCGCCGGGCTGCGAACCGTCCACGCTCCAGGTGGAGTTGACGTACGTGTGCAGCTGGTCGGCGGCCTTCCGGTAGCCGGCGGCGGAGGCGGAGTCGCCCCGGGCCTCGGCCAGTGTCGCGGCGGCGAGGTAGGCCTGGTACTGGGCGCCGACCGCGTCGCCCGCCTCGGCGTAGGTGCGGGTGGCGTTCTCGGCGTAGCTGGCGGTGCCGGCGAAGATGCTGCGGCTGGTGGCCTGCGGGATCGGCACCCCGCCGTTGTCGACCGGGCCGGGGCGGGCGGCGATGAACGGGCCGAGGGTGTTGCGGACGTAGCGGCCCAGGCCCGGGTCCTCGGCGTAGTCCCGGTCGCCGGTCCAGCGGAAGGCCTCGCCGGCCTGCTGGACGAGTTCGAACGGCGCGGGCAGCTCGCGGACGAAGCGGTCCGGGCCGCGGTAGTCGATGGCCGCGTAGCTGCGGGCGTCGAAGTTGAGCGCCCAGACCGGGTAGAGCCGGTTGACGTCGGTGGCGGAGGCCGCGAAGCCGCGCAGCATGGTCTTGTTCTCGGCGTCCAGCCCGAGCAGGTGGGCGCCGACCAGCTGGTGGGCGAAGTCACGGCTGTAGAAGGCGGAGCGGAACGGGTAGCCGGCCCAGTAGGAGGCGTCGTAGGTGGTGGTGCCGGTGCCGCCGGGGTGGTTCTCGTCCTGGTCGAGCACACCGGTGGCGCCGGGCTGCTGGACCCAGCTGTTGGCCTTGGTCTTGGCCCAGTCGAAGAGGGCGACGACCTCGGGGTCGGAGGAGCTGATCACCGGGTCGTTGGGGGCGGACGGGGCGACGGCGGCGTCGTCCACGTTGACCCAGCCCGTCGGGGAGGAGCCGATGGTGAGGGCGAGCCGGTCGCCGGCGGCGACCCGCACCCGGGGGAGGGTGTACTTCGCGTAGGTGGACTGCGCGGGCAGCGGCAGGGAGCGCACCACGGTGCCGTTGACGCTCACCGAGAGGCTGCCGCCGGCGCCGCCCGTCGCGATCCAGGCGGACAGGTCGTAGGTGCCCGCGGTGACGGCGGTGACCTGCTGGCTCACCGTGTAACCGGGGCCGGCGTCGAGGTAGGCGAGGCGGCTGCCGCCGTGCGGGTTGTTGGTGGCGGTGCCGGTGTGGGCGGTGAAGGTCCAGCCGGCGGCGGTGGACGGGGCGCCGGTGGCGGAGGCGCCGCTCCCGTCGCTCTGCTCGAAGCCGGGGTCGGCGAGGACCAGCGGCTCGGTGCGGGTGAGCGTCCAGCGGTGGGCCGGGCGGTGGTCGCAGTGGTGGTTCGCCGGGGCCGGGTCGGCGGTCAGACAGGCGCCGGTGCCGCGGACGGCGAGGGTGTAGGTGCCCTGCGGAGCACGGGAGACCGTGAAGCGCTCGGCCTCGGGGGCGGAGCCGCAGTCGGCGGTGGCGGGGCGGCGGTCCGGGCCGCCGAGGGTGAGGCAGCGGCCGCTGGCGGCGTTGACCAGGAGGTAGTCGCCGCCGGTGCGGCGCAGCTGCCAGCGCTGGCTGAGCAGCCGTCCACAGGCCGCGCCGAGCACCGGGGTGCCGGGGGCGGGCTGGGCGTACTGGGGGCCGAGGCAGGAGCCGTCCAGCGCGGAGCCGAGCAGGTAGCTGCCGCCGTCGACGAGCGGTGCTCCGGCGGCGGCCGGGGCCGGGGCGGCGCCGAGGGCCTGGGCGGTGAGGACGGCCAGGAGGGCGAGACCGGTGGGTAAGGCGCGGGGGCGGGGCGGCATGGCGGAGCTACCTCCGGTCGGTCGGTGGCGTGATGGCGTTGGAACGTTCAAATCGGGTGGGAAAGCCGAGCTATGATGCATCGCATGTGATGGGTGACATTTCACATGGTTGTTTCGGTCGCGTCAACGGGATGTGCGGTAAGGGCTTCCGGGAGGTGACCGGGACGAATGGTGAAGGCTCCCGCCCGACGGGGGTGGGCGGGAGCCTTCACGTCCTGGGGCGGGGTTCAGCGCTTCAGGGTGGCGAGCGTCTCGTCCAGGCTCGGCGTGCCGGAGCGGGGCCGGTTGTACGGGAACTTGGAGAGCATCGATCCCATCGCGCAGGTGTTGGTCAGGGCGGAGAAGGCCAGCCCGCCGCCGACGGCCGCGGAGACCCAGCGGGCGCCCGGCAGGGCGAGGTCGATCAGCACCCCGGCCAGCACCAGCGAGCCGGCCACCAGGCGGACCTGGCGGTCCAGTGCCCACACCCGGCGGGCGCCGGCCACCTGGTCCAGCGGCCGGCCGGCGTTCGCCCAGGCGTTGGTGCCGCCGGTCAGGGTGAGGGTCGGGACGCCGGCGTCGGACAGCCGGCGGCACGCGTTGTCGGCGCGAGGCCCGGCGGCGCAGACGACGGCGATCTCGCCGTGCGCGGCGGCCCCGCGCAGCGCGGGCAGGGCGCGGTCCAGCTGGTCGAGCGGGACGTTGAGGGCGCCGGGGATGTGGCCCGCGGCGTACTCGCCGGGGGAGCGGACGTCGATGAGGGTGAGCTGCCCGAGGCGGGGCTGGAGCTGCTCGACGGTCAGCGGCGTGGTCATGGGGGTGTGGGGTCCTCTCGGGAAGGGGGTGTGGGTGGGGATGGGGGTCGGGGGCTGGGCGTCGGGGGCTGGGCGTCGGCCCGCCGCGGTGGCGCCGTGGTCGGCCCGTTGCGGTGGTCGGCCCGGCGTGCTGAATCAGGCCGGCGTGCTGATCGGCCCGGCATGGTGAATCAGGCCGGCGTGCTGATCAGCATCAGCGCGGCGACGGCGAGCAGGGCGACGGCGAAGGCCTTCCGCAGGGTGCGCCCGCTGAGCTTGTCGGCCAGCCGCTTGCCGTCCCAGGCGCCGAGGATCGCGGCCCCGGCGAAGGGGGCGGCCACGGCCCAGTCGATCGCGCCGGTCGCGCCCAGGCGGGGCAGCAGGGCGGCGAGCGAGTTGGCGGTGATGACCAGCAGGCTGGTGCCGACCGCCTCGGCCATGGTGAAGGCGAGCACCGAGACCAGGGCCGGTACGGCGAGGAAGCCGCCGCCGACGCCGAGCAGTCCGGTGACGGTGCCGAGCCCGGCGCCCGCGGCCGTGGAGCGGCCGAGTCCTGCGGCGGAACGTTCCTGCGCCTCGACCTTGGGCGGCCTCAGCATCCGGAAGGCCGCGAGCGCCGCCAGCACCGCGAAGGCGCCGGTCAGCAGCGCGCCCGGCAGGTGGGCGGACAGCGCCCCGGCGGCCGCGGCGAGGGGCAGTCCGGCGGCGGCGAACAGGCCGCCGGTGCGCCAGCGGACCCGGCCCGCCCGGGCGTGGGCGATCAGGCCGGTCAGGGAGGTCGCGGCGACGATCACCAGGCTGGCGGTCGTGGCCAGCGCCGGGCTGAAGCCCAGCAGGTAGACCAGGGCGGGTACGGCGAGCATGCTGCCGCCGCCGCCCAGCCCGCCCAGGGCGAGCCCGACCACCGCGCCGGCGGCGAGTGCCAGGAGCAGCGTGGTCATATCACGTGCCCGGCGCTTCCGTCGGGCGTGGTGACCGGGAGCCCGGACAGGGCCCAGGCGTTCATGCCGCCGGCCATGTTCAGCACCTCGACGCCGCGCTGGGCGAGCAACTCCGCGGCGCGCCGGGAGCGGTGGCCGGAGCGGCAGATCGCCAGCACGGTCCGGCCGGCCGCCGCGGGCGGCAGCGGGACACCGGCGACCAGGCCGATCAGCGGCTGGTGCAGCGCGCCGGGGGCGTGCCCGGCGGCGAACTCGGCGGCCTCCCGGACGTCGAGCAGCACGGCGGCGCCGGTGCGGGCGAGTTCGTGGGCCTCGGCGGGGGTGGTCCGCCCGTGGGTGCGGTGTCCGTGGGTGCGGTGTTCGTGGGGAGCGGACCCGTGGGCGTGCGGCAGCAAAGGCATGCGGTGTCTCCAGTGGTGCAGACCGGACCGCACTGGTCCGGCAGGTCGGGGGCGGCGCGGGCGTCCGTACGGGCCCGGTGGCCCGGTACGGCGGCGTGACCGGTGCGTCCTCGGCCCCGCCCGTATCGGCTCGGCGGCGGTGGCCGGCCCCCTCGATGGCTTCACCATAGTACCCCCGGGGGTATTATCGAAATCGTTCGGACATACCCCCGCCCGTATCGGCTCCCGAAGCCGTATGCTCGCAAATATACCGAGGGGGGTATCACGATGGCGCTGTGGCGCCCAGGAATCCGGCTTCGCCAACCAGGAGAAGGCCGAGGCCCGACCCGGAGGAGACAACCCCGTGATCTTCAGCCAGTACTACCTCGACTGCCTCTCCCAGGCCTCCTACCTGATCGCCGACGAACGCACCGGCCAGGCCGTGATCGTCGACCCCCGCCGGGACGTCGACGAGTACCTCGCCGACGCCATGGCACGTGGCCTGACCGTCGTCGGCGTCATCAACACCCACTTCCACGCCGACTTCCTGGCCGGCCACCTCGAACTCGCCGCCCGCACCGGCGCCTGGATCGGCTACGGTCACCGCGCCGAGACCGAGTACCCCATCCGCAAGCTCGCCGACGGAGAGCGGATCGAACTCGGCGACGTCACCGTCCAGGTCCTCGAAACCCCCGGCCACACGCCCGAGTCGATCAGCATCCTGGTCTTCGAGCAGCCCGACGACACCGTCCCGTACGGTGTGCTCACCGGCGACGCGCTGTTCATCGGCGATGTCGGCCGCCCCGACCTGCTCGCCTCGGCCGGCGTCACCGCCGCCGAACTCGGCGCGATGCTGTACGACAGCGTCCACCGCAAGCTGCTCACTCTGCCCGACGAGACTCTCGTCTTCCCCGCCCACGGTGCCGGCTCGGCCTGCGGCAAGAACCTCTCCACCGACCGCCAGTCCACCATCGGGACGCAGCGACTGACCAACTACGCCTGCCGTCCCATGGATCAGGACACCTTCGTCCGCATCGTCACCGCCGGCCAGTCCACCGCCCCTGCCTACTTCGGCCACGACGCCGCCCTCAACCGGCAGGACCGCCCGCTGCTCGATCCCACGAACACAGCCCGGCCCCTGTGCCCCGAAGGCTTCAAGGAGGCCCGTTACGCGGGCGCCGTCGTCCTCGACGCGCGCAGCCCCCAGGACTTCGGCGCCGGACACATCCGCGGCGCCATCAACGTCCCCGTCGACGGCCGCTTCGCCGAACAGGCCGGCACCGTCCTCACCCCCGACAGCACCATCGCGATCATCGCCCCGCAGGACCGCGAGGGCGAGGTCGTCACCCGCCTCGCCCGCATCGGCTTCGACCACATCGCCGGCTACCTGCGCAACCCCGGCAACGCCCTGCCCGCCCTCGCCGACGAGGTCACCCCCGCCGGCCGCCTCACCGTCGACCAGCTCCGTACCGCCCTCACCGACACGCAGCCCCCCACCGTCCTGGACGTGCGCACCTGCGGCGAGCGCGAAACCGGCTCCATCGAAGGATCCCTGCACATCCCCCTGACCGAACTCCCAGGCCGCCTCGACGAGATCCCCACCGGCGGCCCCCTCGTCGTCCACTGCGCCAGCGGTCACCGCTCCTCCATCGCCGCCAGCCTGCTGCGCCACCACGGTCACACCGAGGTCTCCGACCTCCTCGGCGGCTACGATGCCTGGCACACCCTCATCCACCCGGCTCAAGCGTCATGACGTACCGCCAGTTGAGGCCGGGACGTCCCGTTTCATCGTGCGCGCACGAGGCTTGGACCAAGGGCGAGCCTCACTCGCGAACCGGACGACCCCGTCGTCGGTGGTGATCAGGTCGTCGGCCTCGGCCCGGTGATGACGAGGCCGCTGTTCAAGGGGGGCCGGGCCCGGGGTCTCTTGACCCGCTGTTCGGGGCATCGCCATCATGGGCCGTCATGTCGTGACTCCGCCGAGGGGGGAAGTCCGGTCCGAATCCGGCGCTGACCCGCAACGGTAGGCCGCCGGCCCCGCGTCGGCGGCGAGCCCGAGTACCCGTCGGCGGAGGTGTGTCACCCCTCCTCCCGTCGTGGTCTGCGGGCCGGAGCCCGCTGGCCCCTCGGCGCTCGCCGACGCCTTCCGGGCCCCTGCGTGCGGGCCCGGAAAGGCATCCCATGCCCGCCGTTCGCCGCTCCCTCGGCCCGCTCCCTCGGCCCGCTCGCGATACCCGCCCTCGCCACCCTGTTCCCGGCGGCGCGACGTCGACCTCCACATCCCGGAGGGCGAGCTCTGCCTGGTGGTCGGCCGCACCGGCGCCGGCAAGTCCACTCTGCTCGGCGCCGTCAACGGCCTCGTGCCGCACTTCACCGGCGGTACCTGCGCGGGCGCGTAACCGTGGACGGCCGCGACACCGCCCACCACCCCACGTGGGTGCGGGACCGGGACGGCGGGCTGACCGTCGACAACGTGCTGGAGACGCTGGACGGCCCGCCGCGGGAAGGTGAACGCCAACGGGCACCTCTCGGTCCGGACCGGGGACGCCTGGGTCCTGCACACCACCGACGACAAGGTGGCGATCAACAGCAACCTGCGCGTCCACGGGGCGTTCCGGGCTGACAGCTGACGGCCCCTTCGGCGGCCCCCGCTCCCCGGATCACCGGATCACCGGATCACCGGATCACCGGATCACCGGGGAGCGGGGGCCCGCCGGTCGTCGGACGGGCGCGGCGGCGGGGCTCACATCCGGCGGACGCGCAGCACGCCGGTCAGCATCGGGAGGGTGAACTCGCCGGAGCCGGTCTCCGGTCGGTCGGCGAGATAGGCGTGGGTGGCGTCCAGCAGGGCCTTCCGCTCCTGCTCCGGCATGACCAGGACGCCCGCCTTCGTCGCGAGGGTGGCGGCGAGGGACTCCGCGGTCCGCTGCTGCCCGTGCGGGAACTCCGCCTGCTCCGGCGAGTCGAACCACGCGCCCCCGCCGGACCTGGGCAGGTGCATCCGCGCCGTCTCGGTGCGCCAGCCGGCGGGCACGTCGCGCGGGCCGATGGCGGCGGGGCCGGTGACGCGGGCGAGGTCGGCCACCCAGTCGACTCCGTCGTCGAAGACGTTCCACAGGCCGGCCAGCACACCGGCGGGCGCGAGGACCCGGGCGATCTCCGGGCCCGCGACGTCCATGTCGAACCAGTGCATGGCGTTGCCGGACACCACCGCGTCGACGGAGCCGTCCGCCAGCGGGATCGCCTCGGCGCTGCCCGGCAGCGCGCGCACGTCCGGCAGTGTGCCGCGCAGCTCGGCCAGCATCGCCGGGTCGGGCTCGACCGCCACGACGTCGTGGCCGAGGGCGACCAGCGTGGCGGTGAGCTTGCCCGTCCCGGCGCCGAGGTCGAGCACCCGCGGGCCCGGCGCGGTGTCGAGGGCCCAGCGCACGGCGGCCCGCGCGTAGTCCGGGCGGTGCTCGGCATAGGCGACCGCCGCCCTTCCGAACGACGAGCCGTGCAGCCGCCGTTCGTCCTGTGCGGACGGCTGCCCGGTGCGCAGGTGGCCCGGTGCGGCGTCCTGGTGGTGCCCGGTGGTGCGGTCGGTCCCCGTCATCGAAGCTCCTTCGGATCGGCGGTCTGTGCCGGGTGGGTGCACAGCGCGCTGCGGCCGACCGGGGTCGACCCGACCCGGACGGCGCGATGTATCGAACCGATACATCGAGACCCTAGGCACCGGAGTGCCGCGGCACAAGGCCCGCGTCCGCTGACCGGGGATCAGGACCGGTGCGCGGGCGGGTGGTCGCGGAGCCCGGCGACGGCGGCCCGTGGGTGATCGCTAGCCTGACGCGGTGACGATCGAACTGCGGATACTGTCCACCGTCTCCTGCCGAGGCGAGGAGGTCACCGCCCCCGGATTGCGGGGGCTGCTCGCGCTGTTGGCGCGGGAGGTGCGGGGCGGGTGCGGCCGGGGGAGCCTGCTGGACGGGCTGTGGCCGGAGGACGGGCCCGAGCGGCCGGAGAAGGCGCTGCAGGTGCTGGTGTCGCGGGCGCGGGCGAAGTTCGGGGCGGACCTGATCGTCAGCACGCCGACCGGGTACCGGCTGGGGCTCGGGGAGGAGCGGGTGGACGCCTCCGCCGTGCTGTTGCACGCCGCCGCCTGCGCCGAGAAGGCGCGGGCCGGGGACCACGCCGGGGCGCTCGCCGAGGCCGAGACGGGGCTGGAGCTCTGGGAAGGCGAGAGCGGGCCCGCCGACCCCGACGGGACGGACCCGGTGTCCGCGCTGCGCGTCGAGCGGGACCCTACCCACCGGGCGTTGCGGCGTGGCCGGGCGCTCGCGCTGGCGCGCACCGGGCTGCACCCGGAGGCCGTCGAGGCGCTCGCCGAGGAGGCCGCCGGGCAGCCGAGGGACGAGGAGGTGCTGCTGGAGCTGCTGCGCAGCGAGGCCCGGACGGCCGGGGCGGCGGCCGCGCTGGGCCGGTACGACCGCTACCGCCGCGGCCTGCGGGACACCCTGGGCGCCGACCCCGGCCCCGAACTGCGGCAACTGCACCAGGAGTTGCTGCGCGGCGAGGCGGCGCCGGTGCGGCGCGGGGTGCCGCACGAGCCGAACGCCCTGGTGGGCCGGGAAGCCGACCTCGTCGCCGTGGCGGAGCTGCTGGGCGCCGCCCGGGTGGTGTCGGTGGTCGGCCCCGGCGGGCTCGGCAAGACCCGGCTGGCCGCCGCCGTGGCACGCGCGGCGACGCAGCGGGTGGTGCACCTGGTGCCGCTCGCCGCAGTGGCTGCCGACCGGGACGTGGCCGGGGCGGTCGCGGCCTCGCTCGGCACCGGGGACCGGGCGGGGATCGCCGGCGCCCTGGGCCCCGGGCCGGTGCTGCTGGTGCTGGACAACTGCGAGCAGGTGGTGCGCGGCGTCGCCGACCTGGTGCGGGCGCTGGTCGCGGCCCGCCCCGACCTGCGGGTGCTCACCACCAGCCGCACGCCGCTCGGGATCTCTGCCGAATCGCTGTACCTGCTCCCCGAGCTGGACCGGGCGGCCGCCGTCGAGCTGTTCGCCCAGCGGGCCCGCGCGGCCCGGCCCGACGTCGAGCTGCCCGTCGGTCCGGTCGCCGGCCTGTGCGCCCGGCTGGACGGGCTGCCGCTGGCGCTGGAGCTGGCGGCGGCCCGGGTGCGGGTGCTGACGGTGACCGGGATCGCCGACCGGCTGGCCGACCGCTTCGCCCTGCTGCGCGGCGGACCGCGCGACGCGCCGCAGCGCCACCGCACCCTGCAGGCCGTGGTCGACTGGAGCTGGAACCTGCTGGACCCGCCGGGCCGGGCCGCCCTGCGCGCGCTGTCCGTCTTCCCCGGCGGTTTCACCGCCGAGGCGGCGGAGCGGCTGCTCGGCGCCGCCGCCGACAGCACCGGTGCCGACGTCCTGACCGTCCTGGAGGACCTGGTCGACCAGTCCCTGCTGCGCCTGGCCGACACCCCGAGCGGCGGACGGTTCCGGATGCTGGAGACGGTCCGCGAGTTCGGCGCGGCCGAGCGGACGAAGGCGGCGGAGGACGAGACCGTCACCGCCGGATTCCTCACCTGGGCACGGGAGTTCGGCATCGCCCACCACGACGGCCCGTTCGGCCCGGCGGCCGTGCCGCAGTGGCGGCTGGTCCGGGCCGAACAGGACAACCTGGTCCGCGCGCTGCGCCTGGCCCTCGCCGCCGGGGACGGACCGACGGTCGCCGCCACCGCCGCCGTCCTCGCCGGGCTGTGGACCGCCGAGGGCAACTACGTCCGGCTGCTCGCCCTCGCCGAGGACACCGGCGGCCCGGTCTCCCGGCTGCGCCCCGGGCCCGAACTGCTGGAGCCGGTGCGCACCCTCACCGCGCTGAGCACCGTCAACACCCTGCTCGCCGCGGGCGGCGGGCTCGGCACCGGCACCGGCGCGCTGCGCCTGCTCGCCGCCCTGCGCCGACTGCCCCCGGCCGCGCCGGACACCCCGGTCCGGGCGATCGCCACCGTGATGGCGGCCGTCCCCGAGGTGCTGGGCTCCACGCCGGACGGTCCGGACGGCGCTGTGGACGGCGCTCTGGACGGCAGCGCGCTGGCAGTCCTGTGCGCCGCCCCGGAACCGCTGCTCGCCGGTGTGGCCGAGGCGGTGGCCGGCTACCGGTGGGAGCGCGCCCAGGAGACGGAGCGGGCGACCGCCTCGGCGCGGCGGACGCTGGCGGCCGTCGAGGCGCTGCCGGTGCCCTGGCTGCGGGTGCTCGCGCTCGCCCGCCTCGGCGAACTGCACCTCCAGGGCGAGCGCGGCGCCGAGGCGCTGCCGCTGCTGCGTGCGGCGATGGCCGAGCTGGACCGGCTCGGCGACTGGAGCGACATGCTGGGCCTGCGCTGGGGCATGGTGATCGGCAGTCTGCAGGCCGGGGACCCGGACGGTGCCGAACACTGGCTGGAGCTGGCGGTGCGGCACCGGCCGGCCGATGCCGTCGACCTGCTCACCCCCGAGCTGGGCGCCCGGGCGGAGATCGCCCTCGCCCGGGGCGAGGTGCGGACCGGGCTGGCGCTGTGGCGGCGGTCCGTCGCCATGGTCACGCGTGCCGCGGAGCCGCCCGCGGAACTGCTCGCGCGTGCCGCGGAGTTGCCCGCGGAACTGCTCGCCCGCGGTGCGGAGCCGCCCGCGGAGCCCCTCCCCGACCCGTCCTGGGCGCTTGAGCTGGTGGCGGCCTGCGTGGCCGCGCACGCCCGGCACGGCGAGCCGGACCGGGTGGCCGCCCTGGCCGCCGGACTCCCGGAGCGGCTGGCCGAACTGCTCGACCGGCCGGCCGCCCTGGTGGAGGGCCCGCTCGCCGGGGCGCTGCTGCTGGCACTCGGCCTGGCGGCGCTGGACCGGGGCGCCCGCGACGGCGATCCCGAGCGGACCAGGGCGGGCGTGCGGCTGGTCGTGCTGGCCGAGCGGTTCCGCTGCCTGCGCAACTTCCGGCCGACCATGGGCTCGGCGGAGGCCCGGGCCGAGGCCGAGCGGGCCGACCCGGGGGAGTGCCGTCGGGCGATCGCCGAGTACGGGGCGGCGGACCGCACCGCCCTGGCGGCCGAGGCCCGCCGGCTGGCGGGCGTCCGACCGTGCGGTCCGGACGCCTGAGATCCGGCCCGCCGCGACGGCAGCCGCTCAGAGCCGCACCGGCAGCCGCAGCAGGTGGAAGCCGTCGGCCGGCCAGTGGCCGAACTCCAGCTCGTCCCGGGCGACCCCCAGCGCCGCTTCCGGCCGCCGGATCACCACCCGCTCCAGCACCACCGAGGTGACCAGCCGGCCGAGGGCCGCGCCCAGGCAGTAGTGCGCGCCGTGGCCGAACGCCAGGTGGCCGTCGCCACGTCCGAACTCCCGGGCGATGTCCAGGCGTTCGGGCGCCTCGCCGTACTCCTGCGGGTCGTGGTCGGCGGCCAGCAGGGCGACGGTGACCGGGTCGCCGGCGCGCAGCGCCGTCCCGGCGAACTCGAAGTCCTCGGCCGCGTACAGGGTCGCGCCGATCCGGACCAGGGTGATGTGGCGCAGCAGTTCGGGGACGGCCCGCTCCAGCAGCTTCGGCTCGGCGCGCAGCCGGGCCAGCTGGTCGGGGTGGTCGAACAGGGCGAGCAGGCCGTGGGCGAGGAACAGGGCGGGCGGGGTGATGCCGGTGTTGATCAGCAGGACGACGATCGAGATCAGGTCGTCCTCGTCCAGCGGCTGCTCGCCCTCGCGGGTGTCGTGCACCAGGGCGGAGACGAGGTCCTCGGTGCGCTCGGAACGGCGGCGGGCGACCAGTTCCCTGACGTGGTCGACGATGCCGACCAGGCCCTCGATCATCCGGCTGCCGTCGCCGTACGCGAAGTCGCGGATCCAGTCGCAGACCCGGGGCCGGTCGGCCTCCTCGACGCCGACCAGCTCGCAGACCAGGTGGGTGGTCAGCGGGTAGGCGAACTCGCCCAGCAGGTCGGCCGGTTCGTCCCGGGCGGCGAGGCCGGCCAGCAGCTCGTCGGCGGTGCGCTCGACGAAGCCGCGCAGGGCGGCGATCCGGCGGGCGGTGAAGGCGCGGGTCAGCGGCGCGCGGCGGCGGGCGTGCTCCTCGCCGTCGAACAGCGCGAGGTGACCGGAGAGGTACTTGGCGTACTCGGCCGGGAAGCCGTCGAAGGCGGCGGCCATCAGTTCGTCCTGCGGGTCGGATTCGGCGCCGGCCGGGGCGGCGATGCCCGTGCGGTCCCGGACCAGCCGCGGTTCGGTGAGGGCGGCCTTGACGTCGGCGTAGCGGGTGACCAGCCGGACCGGGGTGTCCAGGCCGGGCAGGACGACCTGGGGCAGTGCGCGCTGTCCACGGAACCGGGCGTAGGCGCCGGCGGGGTTCTCGATGTCCTCGGGGGTGAGCCGGACGGGGGTGGTGGTCATACCGGGTGCTCCTTCAGCGCTCTGCCGCCTCGTGGCGGGCTCTCCGATGGCCAGGAGCTTGCCGGGGTCCGCCTTCAACGCGGTTTCAGCACGGTTTCAGTCGCCCGGGGGCGGCGGGTCGGACGGCGGGTCCGAGGACGGATCGAGCGGCAACGGATCGAACAGTAGAATTGAACGCGTTCAGAAGGGTGGGCTAGGCTGGTTCCGAGGAACCGAGGCACGAGGGGGAGCCCATGAAGGTCGTCATTCCCGGCGGATCGGGTGCGCTCGGGGCGCTGCTCGACCGGAGCCTGACCGCCGCCGGACACGAGGTCGTCGTACTGAGCCGCAGGCCCGCCGGGCCCCGGCAGGTCGGCTGGGACGGGCGGACCCTCGGCGCCTGGGCGGCGGAGATCGACGGCGCCGACGTCGTGCTCAACCTCGCCGGGAGCAGCATCAACTGCCGCTACACGGAGGCGAACCGGCAGGAGATGATGGACTCCCGGGTGCGGTCGACCCGGGTCGTCGGCGAGGCCGTCGCGGCCGCCCGCCGCCCGCCCGCGTCCTGGCTCCAGATGAGCACCGCCACCGTCTACGCCCACCGCCACGACGCCCCCAACGACGAGCGGGACGGCCTGATCGGCGGCAGCGAGCCCGACGCCCCGCCCGCCTGGCGGCACAGCATCGACGTCGCCCGGGCCTGGGAGCGCACCCAGGCGGAGGCCGACACCCCGCACACCCGCCGGGTCGCGCTGCGCACCGCCGCCGTCCTCGGCCCCGAACGCGGCGGCTCCCTCGACGCGCTCTCCTGGCTGGCCCGGCTCGGCGCCGGCGGCCCCGTCGCGGGCGGCGCCCAGTACGTCTCCTGGATCCACGAGCGGGACTTCGCCCGCGCCGTCGAGTTCCTGATCGCCCGTGAGGACCTCACCGGCCCGGTCAACCTCGCGGCCCCGAACCCGCTGCCCCAGCGCGAGTTCATGCGCGAGCTGCGGGCCGCCTGGGGCATGCCGCTGGCCCTGCCCGCCACCCGCTGGATGGCCGAGCTGGGCGCCTTCGCGCTGCGCTCCGACACCGAGCTGCTGCTGAAGAGCAGGCGCGTCGTCCCGACCCGCCTGCTCGACGCCGGCTTCGCCTTCGACCACCCGAGCTGGCCGGAGGCCGCCCGTAACCTCGTCCGGCGGCTGCGCGGGCGGTAGCCCGCCGTCGAAGCGCGGCGCCGAGGCTTCGTCACGGGGCCGTCACAGCTCTCCGCCGACGCTTGCCCGGGCCCGGCGGCTCCCGGGAGCCTGGAGCCACACACCGGGGGACACCAGGGGGCGGGATGCGGACGGTACGGCTGGCGTTCATGCGGCAGTGGGGAGGCAACATCGGGATCGGCCTCGCGCTGGCCGTGGTGGCGATGCTCGCGCTGGTCGGATCCGGTGCCACCGGCCCGGGCGAGGCCACCCTGATCGGGGCGCTGATCGCCGTCGCGGTGGCCGTCGCGGTGCCGCACACCTGCTGGCTGCGGGAGGACGAGCAGGGCCTCACCCTGGTCCGGCTGCTGGTTCCGCGCCGCTACGCCTGGTCGGAGATCCGCGGCCTGGCCATGGAGTTCGGGGAGGAGGTCGAGACCAGCGGCCACCACGTCACCCTCCGGCTGCGCCTCGCGGACCCGCCGGGCCGGTTCTGGGGCCCGCGCCTCGGCCGGATCGACGTCACCGAGGACGACCTGCCGCGCGGCACTGAACCGCGCGCCCTCGCCGAACTGTTCGCCCTGTTCGGCCGGCGCGGACTCCCCGTCGACCGGCCGGAGTTCGCGAACGAGGTGCTCCACGTCCGCGGGCTGCCGCCGCTGCCGTCCCGGCCGGTGCGCACCGTGCCGGCCGGGACGGTGCCCACGGCGGCCCAGGCCTACGCGGACGCCCCGGGCGTCGAGGAGGAGGAGAAGGACCTGGCCGCCCGCCGGAGCACCGCCAAGAGCCCGCCCCGCAAGCGGCGCGAGTACCTGCTGCGCACCGCCGCCCGGGCCGACCGCCTGGCGCTGGCGGACGGTGACGAGGACATGGGGCAGGTGGTGGGGGCACGGATCGCGGCCGGGAACCTGACCGAGCACGACGGCGTCACCGCCGACGGCGACGACGCGCGCGCATACGTCCGCCAGCAGTACCTGGACTGGCGCCGGACCTCCGCCCGAGTGCGGCGCGGAGAGCGAAGCAGGTGATCCGTGAGCATTTCTGACGATACGCCATCCTGTGCGGATCCGGACCTCCGTGCGCGGGAGGCGGGCGTGCCCGGACGCGTGGGTACGAGTGCGAACGGCATGCTAGCTTCCCGGCATGGGGCGATGCAGGGCTCGTGGGGTGGCGGCACGGTCGGCGATCGAGGGGATGCGGGAGCTCGCGGGGGCGGGGCTGACGGCTTCGGAGGTCTTCCGGCGGGCGGATGAACTGCTGCGCCCGGTGCTGGAGTTCGACGCGGTGTGCTGGCACACCGCGGACCCCGCCACCGGGCTGGTGAACTCGGTGCAGAGCGAGGACCTCACCCTCGACGAGTTCGAGCACGCCGTGCGCCTTGAGGTGTGGGCGGACGACGTCGCGACCTTTCCCAAGATCCGACGCAGCGGGGTGCACGCCGAGACGCTGAGCCGGGCGACCCGGGGGCGGATCGAGGAGAGCGTACGGTTCCGGGAGCAGGTGGCGCCGGCCGGGTTCGGGGACGAGCTGCGGGCGGTGTTCGACGCGGCGGGCGGCATGTGGGGGTGCGCGGCGTTCCTGCGGGCCCCGGACCGCGGCCCCTACCTGGAGCGACACCGCGAGCTCGCCGACGTCGCCGCCCGGCACCTGGGCCATGCGCTGAGGGCGTGCCACGTGCCGGCCGGGGCGGCGGTCGGCGTTCCGGCCGGGCCGGATCCCGGTCCTGCGGTGCTGGTGCTCGACCGGCGCAACCGGCTGCAGGCCCTGTCCGGGCCGGCCGAGGAACTGCTCGCCCGGCTGGCCGACCCGACGCCGTCCTCGCTCGCCGTCCCGACCAGCGTGGCGATGGCCGCCGAGCATGCCCGCCGGACGGCGCACGGGCTGGTCGTACCGCAGCTCCCGGTGCGGGTGCGGACCAGGGACGAGCGGTGGTACCTGCTGCACGGGGCCGCCCTGCGCGGTGGCGAGGCGGAGGACGCGGTGACGGTGGTGGCCTCGCTCGCCTCGCCGGCCGAGGTGATGCCGCTCCACCTGGCCGCGTTCGGGCTGACCGCCCGCGAGCAGGAGGTGGCGTTGCTGCTGGTGCGCGGCGGTGACACCAGGGACGTGTCCCGGCTGCTCGCGATGACGCCGTACACGGTGCAGGACCACCTGAAGTCGGTCTTCACCAAGACCGGCGTGGGCAGCCGCCAGGAGCTGACCGCGCGGATCATGCTCGGCGAGGGACGCCTCTGACCCGCGCCCCGGTCGAGTGCGCCCCGCCGCGCGCCCCCCAGAAATCTGGGATGGAGGCGGCCCCGCCGCGACCGTGAAGATTTCCTTCACGAGGTTCACGTCATGCACATGGCGTCTCGCAGCGCACCCCTTCCACCGGAGGAGCATGCTCATGAGTTCGCGCACCAGGCGCACCAGGCGCACCGTCGTCACCTCGGGGGTCGCCGCGCTCGTCGCGGTGACCGGACTCGGCCTCGGCGCCGCGCCCGCGCACGCCGATCCCGTACCGCCGACCACCACCTGCGACCCGGCCCGTGACGTCTACTGGGACGACGTCGTCTCGGCCCGGGTCGAGCCGACCATCACCGACTTCCTCGCGGTCGCGATCGTCCCGGGCACCACGGGCAGCTACACCAAGACCCTCAGCGAGGTCACCTCGGTGAGCACCACGGTCAACTCCAGCGCCGAGATCGGCACCGAATTCAAGGCGATCTTCGCCAAGGTGAGCGTCAAGGTCGGATTCTCGGTGTCCGACTCCCAGTCGACCACCCGCACCACCACCGTCAGCGAGACCGTGAACTTCAACAGCCCCGGCTACTACGGCCTCTACCGCGGCACCCGGAAGGTCACCGGTCAGTGGGTGCGCTACGTCTGTGCCCGCGCCGGCAGTACCGGCTACTGGATCAACACCAGCCCGAACGGCCCGGGCTCCTTCACCACGTTCGACGTCCCGGAGCTGGGCACCGTCTCCTGTGCCCACCCGGAGACCGCCGGTTCCCTGCGCGCGGCCGCCCGCGCGCGGCTCGTCTGCTGATGACCAGAACCACCGAACCCGCCCGGCCCGCCCACTGCGAAAGCGAGTCCACGATGCCCCACCCGCACCGTCAGCGCTCCCGCGCCCGCCGCCCGCTGAACGTCCTCGGCACGGTGGCCGCCGCCGGCGCCCTGCTGTTCACCGCCGCCCCCGTGGCCCTGGCCGCCCCCGCGTCGGCGGGCGCCCTCGCCGGCGATCCGGCGAGCAGCTACTCCTGCGATCCCGGGCTCTACCGCATCAACACCGCCGGCAACAGCCGGCCGCTGACCGTCGCGCTCTCCTCCGGGAACCACGGCTCGATCATCCAGTACTTCTGGGGCAACGAGTCGAACCAGAAGTGGCGCGTCTGTCGCAAGCGCACCTCCGACGGCAGCGATCTGGTGTACTTCCAGGACGCCTGGCGCGGCTGGTGCATGGCGGTCGACCGGTGGGGGACGGAGAGCGGCACCTGGATCCTCACGGTCGGCTGCGGCGACGACATCCCCGCGAACCAGTCGTTCCGGGTGGCGAAGGTGGCGGGCACCAACCTGTTCGCGCTGCAGGCCCAGCACTCCGGCAAGTGGGTCGCCGCCTCGGACCACAGCGACGAGATCCGCCAGGTGGTCCAGGACAGCACGCCGGACCTCTTCTACCTCCAGGCCGTCTGATCACCCGTCCGTGACACCGTCGGCGGGGCAGGCCGCTTCGACCCCGCAAGGGGCCGGACGGAACGGCCGCCCCGCCGACGAGCCGACCGTTCCGGACTGGGAGTCTCGCACCGCCGACGCCGAGCAGGGAGTCTCGCACCGCCGACGCCGAGCGGGGGAGAGGGCGCCGCCGGGCGCCCGCGGCGCAGTCGCGAACCGCGCCGGTCCCGGCGTAGGGCCCGCGCGTGCTGCGCCCTGTCATGTGCCGTAGGAACGTTCGACGCGGCGTCTACCGCGGGTCGGCGTTTGTCGCCCAGCTCCCCCGAGGCCGCCCCGGCGCGCTCCGGCCACCTCGTACGCTGGCGGCCGCCGATGCGAACGCATCGTGCGCACAAGGGGAGGAACGCGTGAAATCGCTCATGAGAAGGGCCCGTTGGCTGGGCGCGGCGGCCAGCGCGGGGCTGCTGCTGGCGCTCGTGCCCGGGGCCGCCACCGCGGCGCAGCCGGTGACCGCCGGGGCCGCGGGGAGCGCCGTGACCGCCGGGACCGCCCGCACCGTCACCGTGGGGTGGTCGGCCCCGGTCGCCGCCGTCACCCCCGACGGTGCCAAGGCCTATGTCGGGGTCATCGACGACGACAGCGGCCGCACGACGGTCCTCAAGGTCGTCGACACCGCGACCGGCGCGATCACCACCCGACTCACCCTGTCCACGGCCCCGTGGACCTACGTCGGCTCGCTGGCCGTCAGCCCGGACGGCACCCGGCTGTACGCGGCCGTCGGAACCTCCCGCCTGGTCACCGTCGACACCGCCGACGACACCGTCGTCGCCGACGTCCCGATCCCGGACCAGCCGCGCCCCGACGGGTACATGCCCGGCACGGTCGGCTCCCTCGTGGTCGCCCCCGACGGCGCCGGCGTCTACCTCGCCCAGCGCGGGCCGCAGCAGCGCTACGGCGCCCGGCCGGGCCGCGTCCTCGCCTACTCCACCGCCGCCCGGGCGTTCACCGCCTCGCTCGACCTCGCCGACTTCGGTGTCGGCTCGATCGTCCTGCGCCCCAACGGCCAGGACGCCTACGTCACCACCGCGGCCGGTCTGGTCCACCTGGCCACCACCCCCACCTCGCTCACCACCGTCCGAACCTTCACCGAGGGCCACGGGGCCGGCGGCAGCGCGGTCCTCGGCCCCGACGGCAGCACGCTGTACGGCATCGGCGGCTCCGATTCCGACTACATCGTCGACACCGCGACGGACACCGTCACCTCGGGCTTCCACTTCGCGCCGGGGCACGGATCCCTGCGGGCCCCCGTGATCAGCCCGGACGGGCGCCGCCTGTACGTGGTCAGCCAGAACTCCGGCATCATGGGCCCGGGCACACCGTTCCCGCCCGGCCCGTACTACTCCAGCGTGATCCTCTCCTACGACACCGAGGCCGGCGCCCTCGTCCCCGCCGAGGCGGTTTACCCGCCGAGTGTGGGACTGACCTCCACCCTGAGCCTCGGCCCCGACGGTCGCACCCTCTACCTCGCCGGCGACATCTCCCCGACCGTCGGGGTGCGCGCCGGCCTCGACATCATCACCCGCTGACACCGCTGACACCGCTGACACCGCCGCGGCCCTGACGGCCGCCGGGCCCTGAGGGCTCGGCGGGTCCGTCGGGGCCGGGTCCGACGACACGGCAGCGATCGACGGGGCGGAACGGGTGCCGACGGGCCGGGAGGCAGAGGCACCCGACGAGCCGGCGAACCGTACGGCGACCCGGCGGGTGCCCGTTCCCGCCCGGCCGCCTACGCCCCGAGCAGGTGGTCCAGCACCCGGCCGAAGACCAGGCGCCCCGTCCGGGCGAGGACGGGATCGAGCAGTCGCGGCACGCCGGCGACCGTCAGCTCCTCCGTCCAGACCACCGCACTGCCGCCGCCCACCGCCCGGACCCGCAGCTCGGCCCAGCCCCGCACCGGCCGGCCGCGTTTGACCAGCAGGCACCGCCCGTCCCGCCCGGGGCCGGGGGCGACCGGCTCGGTGAGCTCCATCGGGTCGTCGAAGCGCAGCGGTCCCAGGGCCGTCCGGGCCAGGACGACGTCGCCGGCCGCCCGGCCGGTGCCCCGGACCACGGAGACCCGGGTGAACGGCACCCGCTCCCCGTGCCGGGGCCAGGCCGTCAGCCGCTCCCAGCACTCGGCGGGCGGCAGCGGCGTACGGCGGATCAGGACGAAGCGGGCCACGGTCGTCACCCTAGCCGCGGCCGACCCCGGGCCGCAGCGCGGCGGCTCCAGCGACGGTGCGGCGGCTCTAGCGGCGCCGCGGCAGCTCGCCCAGCAGGCCCGCCACCGCGGCCAGGTCGCCGCCCCGGTCGAGCAGCACCACCAGCGGCGGGTGGTGCGCCGGCGCGCCCAGTCGGGCGATCTCGCACGCGGTGACGCCGAGCCCCGGCGGGGCGACCAGGGCGATCGGCGCGCGGGACTCCAGCAGCGGGCCGAGCACCGGGCGGTACGCGGCCGCGGGCGGGGCGCCCCCGGCGGGGCGCAGCACGCCGAGGGCCTGCGGGCCCGGCCAGCCGCGGGCGGCGCCGGGGTAGCGGGTGTGCGGGGCGCCGGTCGGGGGCAGCAGCAGGACCCAGCCCGCGCCCGGGCGGGCGGCCCGGCGCAGCATGTCCAGCCGAACCGCCGGGGTGGCCGGATCCCCGCCCGGGGAGCCGGTGTCCGCGGGCTCGCCCAGCCGGGGCGCCGGCCGGCCGGCCAGGGTGGTCCGCAGGACCTCGGTGGTGCCCAGCCCGCTCGGCAGGTCCGGGAAGGAGCGCAGCAGGTGGGTGCTCTGGTCGAGCAGCTCGGCGGCGTCCCGGTCGGCGAGCAGGGCGCGGTCGTGGGTGGTGGTGAGGACCAGCCCGCCGGTGGCGTCGTAGTGGGCGGCGAGCGTGATCGGGTAGGAGGTGAGGGTGCCTGCCGGGACGGGGCTCTCCACGTGGATGCCGTGCGCGGCCAGGTCGGTCTCCAGCCGCAGGTGGTGCGCCGTGGCGGGCCGGTGCTCCAGCACGACCAGGGAGTTCGGCCGCTGCCCGCGCGCGCCGGGTGTCCAGCGGTGGGCCTGGCCGGGCGCGACCCACTCGTAGGCCGCGAGGTCGAGCACCCCGTCGCGCAGTGCCGCGAGGAGCTGCGGCACGGTGGTGCCCGGCTGCACCCGGACGGAGATCGGCAGCGGGTTGCGCAGGGCGCCGGGCAGTCGGTCGATGCCGTCCAGCGGGATGCCCCGGCCGGAGACCGTCACCGCGAAGCCGACCCGCACCGCCCGGGCCGGGCGGCGGGGTCGGTCGCTCTGCTCGGCGCGGTACAGCAGCAGCGCCCAGGCCGCCTGGAGCGCGCTGCTCTCGCCCGCCCCCCAGGCGGCCGCCCAGCCGCGCAGCCGGACCGCCTCGTGCGGGGTGAGGCGGCGCCGGGCCCGGCCGCTGCCGCGCCGGTGCGGATCGGGGGCGAGCGGCAGGACGGGGGTGGCGGGCGGCCGGGTGGACCAGAACTGCCGTGCGGCGTCGGTGCCGCGGCCGGCCAGCCAGCGGGCGTGGTCGCGCAGGTCGGGGCGGCGCTCGCCGCCGGGCAGGACGCCGCCGGTCAGGTAGGCGCGGTAGAAGGACTGGAGCAGCAGCCGCACGCTCCAGCCGTCCAGCATCGCGTGGTGGTAGGTGAGCAGCACCCGGGTGGCGGGGCCGTCCTCGGCGTGCGGCGGGTCGTCGACGAGGGTGGCGCGCAGCAGGGCGGGGCGGCGCAGGTCGAAGCCGCGCCGGCGGTCCGCGGCGAGCAGGTCCTTCCAGTCGGTGGCGTCGTGCCGGTGCCGGGTCACCTCGGGGGCGGCGTGCTCGTGCAGCACCATCCAGGGGTCGTCGGTGCCGTCCTCGTCCCAGTCGAAGGCCGCGCGCAGCACCGTCTCGTGGTCGAAGACGGACTGCCAGGCCGTGGTGAAGCGCTCGGTGTCCAGTGGCCCGTGCCAGTGCCAGGACAGCTGCTCGACGTGCCGCCCGGGGGGCCCGGCCGCGCCGATGACCTGGCGCAGCAGCTCCCGCTGGAGCGCGCTGGTCGGCACGGTGACCGGCTCCGGCGGGTGCGCCAGCGCCTCGCGCAGTTCCTCCAGTACCCCGGCGGCGCGCGCGGGCGGGCCGGACGCGATGCCGACGAACAGCCGCCGGCCGCCGCCCGGGGCACTGCCGTGGCCGGCGTCCTCGACCAGCACCGCCCGCAGTCGGGGACCGGCGGCCAGGCTGCGCCCGAGGTCGGCGAGCACCTGGTCGAGCGCCTCCGGGCCGTCCACCGTCCGCTGCCACAGCAGTTCCGTCGCGGGCCCGGGGGAGTCCTCGGCGGCGACGGTCCGCAGCGCGGCGCGCAGGGCCTGCGCCGGGTACGTCCGGTGCAGCTGGGCCAGGACGAACTCCGGTGCCCGGCCGCGCCGTTGGGCGGCCTGCCGGGGCCGGGAGGCGGTGCCGGCCAGCGCGGCGCGCACCGCCCCCGCGTCCAGCGGCCCGGGCGGACGGCCGACGGGCAGGCAGGGCGCCGGGGCGCCGGTCACCCGCAGGGTGACGGGTGCGCTGGAGAACTGACGGTTCGTCATGGCTGATCAGCGGGCACCGGAGCCCTCATCCTTCCCGTGGGCCGGCCAGGATCGCGCCGGGGGTTACTGGGTGGCGAGCCCGCCGCAGACGTTCAGCGCCTGGGCGGTGATGCTGGCCGCGGTGGGGCTGGTGAGGTAGCCGGCCAGCGAGGCGACCTCCTCGGGCGTGGTGTAGCGGCCGAGCGGGATGTGCGTCGTGAAATGCTGGTGGATGGTCTCGGGGGTGGTGTTGTAGGCGGTCGCGTACTCGTGGTGGATCCTGGCGGTGTGCGGGGTCTGGACGTACCCCGGGCAGATGGCGTTGACGGTGGTGCCGGTCGGCGCCAGCTCCTTGGCCAGCGCCCGGGTGAAGCCGATCACGGCGTGCTTGCTCGCGGTGTACGGGGCGCCCAGGGTGACGGCCTGCTTCCCGGCGGTGGACGCGATGTTGATGATCCGCGGGTGCGTGGTGGTGGTGATGTGGCCGTGCCGGAGGGTCTCCCGGGTGACCAGGAAGACGGCGTTCAGGTTGGTGTCGATGACGTCGTACCAGAGGTCGTCGGTGGTGGTGGCGGTCGGGCCGCCGCCGGTGCGGCCGGCGTTGTTGACCAGGACGCTGATCGGGCCGTGCTCGGCCACCGCGTGCCGGATCAGTTCGCCGACCTGGGTGGGGTCGCGGACGTCGCAGGTGAGGCCGTGGGCCTGGTGGCCCTCGTCGCGCAGGGTGGCGAGGGCCTGGTCGATGTCCTTGGCGGTGCGGGCGCAGATGAAGACACGGTGGCCGCGGCTGCCGAGTTCGCGGGCGATGGCGAGGCCGATGCCGCGGGTACCGCCGGTGATCAGGGCGAGGGGTTTCTCGGGTGCGGTGGTCATGACGCGTCCTGTGGGTGAGGGCTGGGAGAGGTCTGCGGGGACGGCCGTCCGGACGGGGCTCAGGCCGAGTACAGGTTGTAGGTGGTCGGGTGGGCCGTGGTGGGCGTGTTGAGGGTGGGGTCCAGGGTGAGGATCGCGTGCTGGAGGTGCTGGAGGTGCGGGGAGGGCTGGATGCCGAGTTCGCTGGTCAGCCGGTGCCGCAGGTGGTGGTAGGCGGTCAGGGCGCTGGTCTGCCGGCCGGCCCGGTAGAGCGCGACCATGGCCTGGGCGTGCAGGCCCTCGTGGTGCGGGTGCTGGTGGGTGAGGTGGGTGAGTTCGGGGATCAGCTCGTTGTGCCGGCCGAGCCGCAGGTCGGTGTCGATGCGGCGCTCCAGGGTGATCAGCCGGCTCTCCTCCAGCCGCATGATCTCGATGGTGAGGATCGGGCCGGGCCGGACGTCGACCAGGGCGGGTCCGTGCCAGAGGGCGAGGGCCTGGCGGAAGTGGGTGGCGGCCTGGTGGTCCTGGCCGTGGTTGAAGGCGTGCTGGCCCTGGGTGGTCAGCAGGTTGTAGGTGTGGACGTCCAGGTTGTCCGGGTGGGTGGTGAGCTGGTAGCCGCCGTGCCGGGTGGTGAGGATGTCCTTGGCGGTGGTGTGCGGGGTCGGCCCGAGGGCCTGGGTGATCCGGCGGCGCAGTTGCAGGATGTACGTCTGCATGGTGGTGAGCGCCTGTCTGGGAGGGTCGTCGCCCCAGATCTCCTCGATCAGGGTGGCCGTCGGCAGGATCCGGTTCGGGTAGAGCGCCAGGAGGGCGAGGATCTGGCGTTGCTTGGCGGCGGTGGGGACGACGGAGATGCCGTTGAGGTCGGCGGTGAGGGGGCCGAGGACCCTGAGGTGCATGGCGGTTCTCCTCTCGTGCGGGGGGTCGGGGACTCGGGGGTCGGGGACTCGTGGAGCCGGTGACGCGTGAAGGCGGGGACCCGTTGCGGCGGGGACCCGTGGATGCGTGGACCCGGTGGAGGGAGCGGTGCGCCGCGGGGACGGCAACCTCGTTCGTGCGGAAGGGCGTTCGAGTCAGCGGGATGGTGGGGTGGACGCGTCGCACCCTAGTTGCGCCCGGCGGCGGTGGCCGGAATCCTCAAGTGCCCGTCGAGCGGGGTTCCGGGCGCTCTGGTGGCGGCTTCCGGCGGACGGCAGCGGCGGGGCGGCCCCCGGGAGTGGGGGCCGCCCCGCCGCGCGTGGAACCGGGGGCTACTTCCTGCGCAGGTCGCCCGAGAAGCCGCCGACCAGCAGGTGCAGGCTGCCGTCCGGATTGCGGGTGTACACCTGGTCGTACGGGACGGCGGCGCAGCCGCTGAGCGTGCTCATCGGGGCGGTGCGCAGCACCACCCGGTCCGGGGTGGCCTGGACCAGGTTGGCGGTCGCGTCGCAGTAGCGGGTGCCCGCTCCCTCGTTGTTGTGGATCTGCGCGACCGGGTCGTTGGCCCGGCCCTGGGCGATGGTGATCGAGAAGTCCGGCTTGACGAGGGTCTGTTGGCTGCCCAGATCGCCCTGCCAGGAGCCGAGGAAGGCGGCCGGGATCTCGCCGCCCGGCGTCGGGGCGGCGGAGGTGGCGGCGGGCGGGGTGCTGCCGGAGCCGGAGCCGGTGCCGTCGGTGTCGTTGCCGCGCACGGCCAGGACCACCGCGGTGCCGGCCGCCGCGACGGCCAGGACGGCGGCGACCAGCAGCACGCCGGGGCCGGGCCGGCCGCGGGTTGGCTGCGGCGGGGGTGCGTACGGGGGCCGGTACGGCGGGGGCCGCGTCGGGGAGTACGGCGTCGGCGTGCCCGGGGGCGTGGGCGTGGGCGTGGGCGTTCCGGGGGCCGGCGCCCCCGGGGTCGGCGGTGCGGCGTGCCACGGCTCCGCCGGGCCGAACTGCCCGGTGGGAGCGCCGGGTCGGGCCGGAGAGTCACTGTCCAGGTCCAGCAGTTCGACCGCGAGCGCGGCCAGCGCGGCGGCGATCGCGGGCGGCAGCCACTCCCGTCGCTCCAGCCGCTCGCCCGCCGTCGGGTCGGCCGCCGTCAGCCGGTCGCGCAGCTGGGCGGGAGTGGGCCGGCGGGCCGGGTCCTTGGCCAGGCACGCCGTCAGCAGGGCGTGCAACTCCCGGTCGGCCACGTCGAGTTCCGGCTCCTCGTGAAGGACCCGGTAGAGCAGGACGGGCGCGCTCACCCCCGAGCCGAACGGCGCGGTGCCGGTGGCGGCGTGGGCGAGTACGGCGCCGAGCGAGAAGACGTCCGAGGCGGGCCCGGCGCGGCGCCCCTCGGCCTGCTCGGGGGAGAGGTAGCCCGGGGAGCCGACCACGAAGCCCGACCGGGTGAGCGCGGTCGCCGCGTCCAGTGCCCGGGTGATCCCGAAGTCGATCAGGCGCGGGCCGTCCAGCGCCAGCAGCACGTTCGACGGCTTGACGTCCCGGTGCACCAGCCCCTGGGCGTGCACGGCCTGCAGCGCCTCGGCGAGCCCCACCCCGAGGGAGCGGACGGCGGCGACGGGCAGCGGCCCGAACTCCCGCACGGCGGCGGCCAGCGAGGGCCCGGCGACGTACCCGGTGGCCACCCAGGGCTGGGCGCCCTCGGTGTCCGCGTCCAGCACCGGGGCCGTCCAGCGGCCGCCGACCCGCCGGGCGGCGGCCACCTCGTTGCGGAACCGCACCCGGAACTCCCGGTCCGCCGCGAACTGCTCGTGCACCAGCTTGACCGCCACCGTGCGGCCGCCCGCCGTCCGGCCCAGGTAGACCCGGCCCATGCCGCCCGCACCGAGTCTCCGCAGCAGGCGGTACTCGCCCACCTGCCGGGGATCCCCGTCCCCCAGTGCCTCCACGCCGACTCTCCCCTCGCCGCGCCCGTCCGTACTCCACGCCAGACGGTACCGCCGGGACGGGCGGTTCCGGTTCGGACCGACGGCCGCGGAACGAGTGCGGGTCTGCGGGTGGCCGGGGCCGATTCAGCTCCGGGCGGCTCCACTGGGCGCCTTGCCGGAGGCATCGGCCTGGGTGCGGCTCGCGGCGGCCTCGCCGTCGGGCGTGCCCTGTCCGTCCGCGCTCGCGCCGTGTCCGTTCGCGCCGTGTCCGTTCGCGCTGTGCCCGTTCGCCTCGTGGGCGCCGTGCCCGTTCCGGGAGGCGAGCGAGGCCGGCTCCGGCAGGTGCGCCTGGTGGTCCGGCGGGTAGAACTGCCGGGCCCAGTGCCGCATCGCGCCGATCGGCCCGTCGCCCTGGGCGAGCCGGGGCGGGGAGACGTACCGCTTGGTGGACCAGATCGGGAAGTCCGCCGAGGTGAACTCCAGGTTGCGCCGGAACATCGGGCCCGCCAGCAGCCTGGTCACCACCCGGCTGACGGTCCGGGCGACGGCCGGTGGCAGCCCGGACGGCTCCGCCATCACGAAGCGGCTCGCCTGCCGCAGCTGCATCCGGCCGGGGGCGACCTGGGTGGCCATGACCAGCGAGCAGATCTTCAGGCCGAGCGACGGGGTGTGGACGTCGGTGTGCAGGGCGGTGAGGCCGTACCCGTCCACCTCGACGTGGACCTCGCGCATTCCGAGCAGCGGGAAGGTCTCCCGGACCAGCATCGAGATGTGGAAGCCGGTGCCGTCGAACTCCACCGGAGCCGCCAGCTCGCCCTCGGGCCAGCCGTGCAGGGTGACGAAGTGGCCCAGGTCGAAGGAGTTCTCCATGACGTCCTGGGCGTAGCCGGGCATCTCGAAGGAGGCGTACCGCAGCGGCTGCCGTCCGTCGTCGAGCCGGTGCCAGGCGGGGATCTCCCAGTCCGGCTCCCGGCCGTCGTGGTGGCGCCAGACGAAGACCGCCTCGTTCACCTCGCGCACCGGCAGCTGCGTCAGCGCCGCCTTGGGTGTCTGGGTGCCGTACCCGGTGCGTACGCAGTGGCCGTCGGCGTCGAAGGCGAAGCGGTGGAACGGGCAGACCAGGTCGTTGCCCTCGACCGAGGCCAGGCCGAGGTGGGCGCCCAGGTGCGGGCAGTACGGGCGGATCGCGCGGAGGCGGCCGTTGCGCAACCGGTACAGCACGACGTCCTCGCCCGCGAGCTGGCGGGTGAGCACGGTGCCGGGCTTGAGCTCGGCGGAGAAGGCGAGTGCGGACCAGCCGTCGGGATAGGGCAGCGCCGGTGGCAGGGCGACGTCGGCCGCGGTCGGGCGGTTGCTGACGGGGTGGACGTGCTTGGACACGCGCATGAAGTCTCCTGTCGGTCTGTCCGGCGCCGCCCCTCCCAGGCGATTAGCGCTCGAACAGAATGGAATTCAGATGCTATCCACGGAACGGGAGCCCGTGCACGGACAATCCCCCTAAGCAGCAACAAGTCTGATGATCCGCCAGGTATGAGTGTTCAAGGATTCGACAGATCCCGGGCACCCGCCCGGCTCGTGGGCGGGCGTGTCCGAGCACCTCGGCGGGGCTCCGCCGGCGAGCGGCGGCCGAACGGGGGCAGAACGGGGGCCGAGCAGCGGCCGAGCGGGTCGAACGGGGAGGCGGACGGCACCCGGGCCGGAGCCGGGCCGTCGGGACCGGGCGGCATCCCTTCGGGCCCGTACCTCGGGACGATCGGTGCCGGCGACGGATTCCGCGGTCCCGGGACCGGGGTTTTCCTTTCCGGTCGCTCCGCGATTTCCCGGCCGGCCCGTTTCCGGCCGCCGTGCGCGGCGCTTCCCGCCGCGCGGTCGAAGAAGGGTCGAGAGGCGCTGGAAAGAGCTTTCAGGCGGGGGTGCGGTGTGTTGTGGTGGGTGCCGGGGAGCCCGGGCCGCGGGTGGTTCGACGACCGTGGGCGGGCGGAGCACCGCTGGTCGGTGGCGCATCGGTGGCGTAGACGCTCGCGCATGGAGCTGAGAGCGGCGGCTATGGATCGTCCGGGCAGGGGGGATTTGAATGGTGCCACGACGACGAACCGATCGGGCGCGACCGGCGCCTTCGAGGATCGGTCTCCGGTGATTCCTCCGAGTCTTGGAATGAGGGTGTTCGTGATGGCTGGTGTGGTGGATCTCGCGGTCGGGTCCGGTGTGGTGCTGGTGGTCGGTGGGACGGGGAAGACGGGTCGTCGGGTGGCGGACCGGCT